>NC_018108.1:1200000-1500000 GCF_000276685.1 Taylorella equigenitalis ATCC 35865
TCGGGACTCATATAATAGTCACGTTCAGTATGCTTACGTATAATTTCTATATCTTTATCGCAATGCTTAGATAAGATGCGGTTCAGTCTTTCACGCAAATCCAAAATTTCTCTAGCTTGAATTTCAATGTCCGTAGCCTGACCTTTGGCTCCCCCAAGGGGTTGATGAATCATAATACGAGAATTTGGTAAGCTATATCGTTTACCTTCAGCTCCAGCAGTCAGTAACAACGCACCCATGCTGGCTGCCAATCCTGTACACATAGTGGAAACATCTGGAGTAACAAACTGCATAGTGTCATATATAGCAAGACCAGCATAAACTCCACCACCTGGTGAATTTATATAAAGTGAAATATCCTTTTCTGGGTTTTCTGATTCTAAGAAAAGAAGTTGAGCAACAACTAAATTAGCGGTCTGCTCATTAACTTCACCAACCATAAAAATAATACGCTCTTTAAGAAGACGAGAATAGATATCATAAGCCCTCTCGCCTCTACCAGACTGTTCTATTACATGAGGAATATAACCTAAGCCATGAGGGCGAACTGAATCACTCCCATGCACAGAAGTATAGAAATCAATAAACTTAGAGTTGTAATCAAATAAACTCATTATTGTTGACCCATAAGCTCTTTAAATGGAATTGATTCTTCTGTGACTTTACCTTTAGAAAGGAAATATTCCACAACATTATCTTCTAAAACAGAATTTTCTATATTTGAGCGTGCTTCGCGATTAGACAAGCAATATGCCACAAACTCCTGAGGTTTCTCATAATTTTTAGAAATCTCTTCAATTCTCGCTCTAACTTGCTCCATAGTTGGTTTAACATCCTCAGTATCAACTATATGTGCAACAATAAGCCCTAATTTAACTCTTCTAGAGGATTCATCTCTAAATGTTTCTCCCTCGATAGGTAGAGTATCAGCATTAGGAGTTTTTGTTTGAGCTAATTGCTTTCTAATTGTGGCAATGTGATCTTCTATTTCCCTATCTACCAATGCTTTAGGTACTTCCATTTCAACTTTAGATGCTAGTTCATCCCAAACGGATTTTTTTGTGCGTGAAAGCAAACGAGCATTTGTTTCTCTTTCAAGATTTGCTTTGATCTCTTCTTTTAATTTCTCAACATCACCATCTTTTTGACCTAGTGATTTAGCAAACTCTTCGTTAACTTCTGGAAGAACAGGCTCTGCTACTTCTTTCATATTAAGTGTGAACTCAGCAGTTTTTCCAGCCACTTCTTTTCCGTGATAATCTTCTGGGAAAGCTAGTGAAAATGTTTTCTCTTCGCCCGCTTTAAGCCCTTTTGCTGCCTCTTCAAATTCTGGCAACATAGCACCAACACCTAGTACAAATGGAAAGCTCTCAGCCTTACCGCCTTCAAATTCAACGCCATCAATCTTACCTGTAAAATCTACTGTCACACGATCCTGATCTTGAGATGCACGATCTACCTTATTAAATTTGGTACGTTGTTTACGTAGAATTTCAATTGTTTCATTGATTTCAGAATCACCTAGTTCTGATTTAAATTTCGTGAAGTTCATAGAACCTACATCACCCAAATCAACTTCAGGATATACCTCAAAATCAGCTAAAAATACAAAATCCTCAGTCGAAGTTTCACCCTCTTTAGGTTTGATGTCAGGTCTACCAGCTATTCTAAGATCCTGTTCACGAACAATTCTATCTAGCTCATCAACAACTTGCTTATTTAGAGCTTCGTATCTAACACTAGGTCCGTGACTTTGCTCAATCATTTTTAATGGAGCTTTACCTGGCCTAAAACCCTGCACTTTTGCAGTTTTAGCGATACGTTTTAGTTCTGATTGAGCAGCATCATCTACTGCTTTTTGGCTAACACGCAACTCAATTTGACGCTTTAAGCCATCTAGTTTTTCAATTTTTGATTCATTACTAGTAGTCATGAAAAAACCCTAAATAAGTTATAAATTTTTTTGTTAACTTGCTATTTTACTTAAATAACAA
Source organism: Taylorella equigenitalis ATCC 35865 (assembly GCF_000276685.1). Lineage (NCBI taxonomy): Bacteria > Pseudomonadati > Pseudomonadota > Betaproteobacteria > Burkholderiales > Alcaligenaceae > Taylorella > Taylorella equigenitalis. The sequence continues at coordinate 1,201,995 of NC_018108.1, forward strand.
ATATTTTTATCTCATTTAGGGCAAAAAACTATATTTAATTAAAATTTATGCCTCCGCCCACATTAGCTCCTATACCGCTTCTATCAGCCTTAACGCTACCACCAAGCTGACAAGCACTTATAGATAAACTTGTAAATGCGATTAAAATTCCAGCAATAATAATTCTAACCATATGTTAACCCTCAAAAAATTAATTTTTCTATGTAAAAATATACCTTAATTCAACTTCTATTCCAATGGGGTAATTATGAGCAATGATTTCAATGAAATAAAAGATGTAGAAATTTCAGAGACAACTAGTCGCCACGATTCCATATTCACAAATGGCACTTTTGTACTTGGACTTATTATCTTCGGAATTCTAGGGCTTGTTATATCATGGTCTGTGAGTTTCACAACCATGTTTTTTGGTATGGTTGGTACTATAGTATCAGTAGGCACTTGTAGCTTAAGTAATAGCGAACTAGAGTTCTCAAAATCAAAACTTCCTCGACTTAGAGACGAGAATTATGTGTATATTGCTATTAGGTCAGTTATAGGTGCTTTATCAGGTACTGCGCTCGTTCTTATGACCATTCAACATGTTCAAGTTCATTGGTCTCACCTTGCGGTAGTATCACTATTTTCTGCATTTGCAGTTGATCAAATCGTTTTTAAAAGGGTATTTTCTAAGTAATTAATGGACATTATTTCTAATGCCGCTAATTGGTCAAATTATTTAAAGACAAAATTATCCTCTAGTCCTAAAGTTTTAGAGCAACTTAACAAGGACCTTGACCAGGAATATGGGAGGTCCTTGATTAAATCTGTGTTTGCTGATGTTGGATTAAATTTAGATTCTATTGAAAGCTGTGACTTAGAAATTGATAGTGTAAAGTCGTCTTTAAGGCTTGCCAGAAGAAGAATACTTTTAGTGACTATTGTAAAAGATATTGCCAAAGAGATTAAAACATCTCAAGTTGTTCAGACTATGAGTTTACTGGCTGATTTTTCAATAAAAACTGCCTATCACACTGTAAATAAAAAGTTATCCAAAATCTATGGCACCCCCACAGATCCAGAAAAAAAACAGCCACTATTACCAATAATAATAGGTATGGGGAAATTAGGAGGTTTTGAACTTAACGTTTCTTCTGATATTGATTTAGTTGTTCTTTATTCATGTCAGGGAGAAACCGAAGGCAAACATAAATCAATATCATTTCATGAATATTTTCACAAACTAACTCAAAGGATGATGCATTTGCTATCAGACATTGATGCCGATGGATTTGTGTTTCGCACCGATTTAAGGTTACGTCCAGATGGTGATGGCAGTCCGCTTGCTTGGAGTCTAAATGCTTTTGAGCATTACATAGTCACACAAGGTAGAGAATGGGAACGGTACGCTTATCTCAAGGCAAGAGCCATTTCTATTACTGATATTTCCATACCAAATAATAACGATTATGAATATTTTGAAGATTTAAGGACTTCTTTCGTCTATAGAAAATATTTTGATTTTGATACTTTAAATTCCCTTAGAGATCTTAGAGAGCAAATTAAAGATGATTGGGACCGTAAAGTCGCAGCCAAATCAAATAATGGTTTTAATATCAAATTAGGAGATGGGGGTATCAGAGAAATTGAGTTTATCGCTCAATTAATTCAACTTATGAAAGGTGGGCGATTACCAAGTTTACAGGAACGAGGTACGGTAGCAGCGTTAAAAGCAATTTCAGCCGCAGGTCTGATGGAACTAGAAGACGCAACCAAACTGGTAGAAATATATTACTTTCATAGAAGAGTTGAACACTTCTTGCAATATAAAGATGATATGCAAACCCATGAAATTCCAGATAGCCTTGAAACTAGAAAGTTTCTAGCATCTGCTATGGGATATGAGTTTAATGAGTTCACTGAAACCCTGGAAGATTACTGCAAGTTTGTATCTAAAAAATTTGAGGAAGTTTTTAATTTAGTTGGTTTGCAGACTGAGCCAGTTAAAGAAGTGATTACCACTTTGGAGAAAGAGGAATCCGATAAATTTTCAAATTTAAAACAAGCATGGAAAATTCTAAAAAACAAACCCAAAATAAAACAATTAAGCCCAACAAATATTAAAAGGCTAGACGAATTATTTTTGTATTTAGCAGACTCTAGCCTGAAATCAAATGAGCCAGTTAGAACTTTCATTTTACTTTGTGAATTAATAGAAACCATTGCTCAAAGAAGCACATACATAACCCTTTTAATAGAGTATCCTGAAGTTATAAAAAGAGTTGCTCGAATTATGAGCACAAGTCGGTTGGCGGCTCAGGTGTTATTGACACATCCTATACTGCTCGATAGTTTATTAGATTGGAATGCTCTTATGGAACCAATCGACTTTGAAACACTCAGAGAAAATTTAAACCGTGAAATGGCTGCTTGCGTAGACTCTAAGGGGAATGCAGATGTTGAACGTCAGATGAATCTAATTAGAGATGCGTTTAACATTGCCAACTTACAACTAATTGCTCAAGACTTAGAAAATGCTTTTACTGTAGAAGAGCTGGCCGATAATCTTTCGTTGCTGGCTGATATCCTACTTGAAATGTGCTTGAGGTGGTGTTGGGGCAATCTTCGCAAACCAGATTGGCCCGAAGAGCCTGAATTTGCAATTATTGGATACGGTAAATTAGGTGGCAAAGAGCTTGGATACTATTCCGATTTAGATTTAGTGTTTATTTTTGATAGTGTTCATCCTGATGCCTCAGAAATGTACAGTAAACTTGGTCGCAGGCTTATTAATTGGCTTACGGCTATGACCTCTTCTGGTCGTCTTTATGAAGTTGATATGAGACTAAGACCTGATGGTGATTCTGGTTTATTGACTGTTACCATGGACAGCTTCAAAAAATATCAACTAGAAGATGCATGGGTTTGGGAGCATCAAGCCCTTAGTAGAGCTAGATTTGTGGCTGGTTCTGTAAAAATTGGCAATGAATTTGAAGCCTTAAGAAAAGAGATACTTAAAAGAAATAGAGATGGCATCGATATCAAAGGTGAAATTCTAAAAATGCGAGAACGCATATCGCAATCTCACCGCCCATCTCAAAAAGGATTATTCAACGTCAAATATGATGTTGGAGGAATGATTGATATTGAATTTATTACGCAGTTTTTAGTGCTTACAAATTCACATAAATATGAAAAATTAATTTTAAATTTAGGAAATATCAATCTACTTCAAATAGCTTCAGATTTAAGTCTCATACCCGAAGATTTAGCAAGTAAATGCATAGTTGCTTATAGAACATATCGTAAAATACAGCATGAATTCAGATTACAAGAAAAATCAAATGTTGAAGTTAATCCATCAACTTTAAGCACTGAAATACAAGCCGTTAAAGACCTTTATAAGTATATATTTCAATGAACGATACCAAACCATTTGTAACGCCAATTGAGAGGCCGAAGTTAACATTGCCACAAGGGAAGAAGAAACTTTTAATGCATTCCTGTTGTGCTCCCTGTTCAGGAGAGATTATGGAAGCCCTTCTGGCTTCGGGTATTGATTATTCAGTTTATTTTTACAACCCAAATATTCACCCACGAAAGGAATATGATATTCGAAAGAATGAAAATATCAGATTTGCAGAAAAGCACGGTATTGAATTTTTTGACGATGATTACGACCCAGAAAATTGGTATACAAGGACTAAGGGCATGGAATGGGAGCCTGAGCGCGGTCCGCGATGTACTGTTTGTTTTGATATGCGTTTTGAGAAAAGTGCCAAGTTTGCACATGACCATGGGTTTGATTGTTTAACTAGTAGTTTAGGCATATCACGTTGGAAGGATATGAACCAAATTAATGGATGCGGTCATAGAGCCGTAGAACCCTACCCTGATTTAGTTTATTGGGATTTTAATTGGCGTAAAGGTGGAGGTTCTGCCCGTATGATTGAGATTAGTAAGCGTGAGGGATTTTATCAGCAGGAATATTGCGGTTGTAGTCACTCATTAAGAGATGCAAATCGATATCGAGTCAGTCAAGGCAGACCAAGAATTGAGTTGGGTGTCAAGTTCTATAGCAGGGAAGAAAATTGAAACTGTTCAAACAATTTGTATTTACATTATGTATGGGTGCAGTTTTAGGTTTAGGGCTTGAAGCTTATTTGTATGCACAAAATATCCAAGAATACACTATTAGATATGATTCTAATAAGATGATTCCTGCTTACATAAAGTATAAAAATGATGGTTCTCAATACTCTATTAGTACCAAGATTAACGTACCTTTTTACGATATGTCTTTTGAATCTGAAGGATTAGTACACTCCGATCGAATTGAACTTAAAAATTATAAAGATATACGCAACGGTAAAGTTTATGCCTCTGCAGTAGTCGATAACGGTCTAATTACATATGGGAAAGAAAAGTATCCAAAAAACTCAATTGAATTAAATCTTCCAGTTTTCGATTTATTTGGACTTGCATATCAACTTTCATACTATGGTGAATTACCTCCTAGCCTCCAATACACAAATGGAAAAAAATTGTATTTGATGGATCCTGTAGTTCTTAATCAAACTTCAAAAACAGTCACAGTAGACGGAGTAAATAAAACTGAAATCACATATAAATTTCATGGATCCGATAACAAGGCAATAGAAGTAAAGAAGCTAGAAGGTGAACAATTTCCTCGATACATTTCCTATACGAAGGACGGGGATAAATATGTTTTTAAATTTGATGAATTTGTTAACCCATAGATTCATAAAATTTAAAAAGCTAATAGTGAGCATTTAATTAATAAATTCAATCACTTATTCTATGTAATGGGGATTAGAAATTACTGAAAAAATGGAGGAAATTACGGGGAAAATTGGGAATGGGGTGGCTGATGGGAAATAAAAAAAATAAACTTTTTGAATGTATTCAATAACTTAAGTCCGACTAAAAGGCGCGTTGCCATAAGTGTTGCCATTTTTTTCGGTGCTTTTGTTGTATTTTAACCACTCTTTTGAGTGGTTTTTTTACGGAGAAAAAATGAAACAAGTTCATATTGTACTACAAGGAAAAGGTGGTGTTGGTAAAAGCCTAGTTGCTTTAGTTCTAGCACAGTATCTAAAAGATAAAGGAAATGAAGTTATCTGTTTTGACGCAGACCCAGTAAATCAAACTTTATATAAATTCCCTTCTTTAAATGTCAAGCTAATTAATTTACTAAAAGAAGATGGTTTTATAGATAACTCAAGTTTCGATAGTATTTTTGATGAATTGCTTAAGTCATCAGAAGACACCCAATTTGTGATTGATAATGGCTCTGGCTCTTTTATTCCCTTAATTTCATATCTTAAAGAAAATGAAGTGCAAGAAGTGATTAATACTATAGGTGCTGAATTAGTTTTTCATATACCTATTATTGGGGGAGGCTCAATAGATGATACCTCTCATGGATTAATGAATATCTTGACAAGGTTTAATTACCAATCAGTAATATGGATAAATGAATTTTTTGGGCAAGTAATTAAAAATGAAAAATCCTTTGAAAATTGGAGTGTTATTAAAAACAATCAACACAAAATCAAAGGGCTAATATTTCTTAAAAAATATAGCGATTCAACATTTGGAAAAGATATATCCAAAATGACAACAAATAATCTAACTTTTGATGAGGTAGATAACTCATCAGATTTCCCCTTAATGTCTAAACAAAGAATTAAGACATTTAAAAAAAATATATACCAACAACTAGATCCAATATTAGGAGGAACTAATTATGAAAAAACCTAATTCAATTAAGAAAAAAGCATTAGTAGGACTTACTGCATTAGCAATAAGTCCTATTTTTTCATTAGCGTATGCTGATGATGATTTATTAACTGGTGATGTTAGATTAGCATGTGAGGCAATTTTATGTTTATCCTCTGGTACACGCCCATCTGAATGCTCACCATCACTTCATAAGTACTTCAGTATTTTTAATAAGAAAAAACCTTGGAAAACCCCTCTTATGAGGATTGATTTTCTTAATCTATGTCCTGCTTCTCATGAAGTAGGAATGGCGTCATTAATAGAGGCAATAGCTTATGGTGCTGGTTATTGTGACGCTAATATCTTAAATACTCAAAATAGGCGTAAATATATTAAACATATAGAGACTGGAAAAAAGATATATAACGGAACAATTTCAGATTATGAAGATGAGGTTATCACTAAAGAAATTGAAGTTATAGAGGATACTAAACCTGCATATTGCATTAACTATGAAAACCACGAATGGACTGATGTAGATGTGACATACATCGGAGACAAATTTGAAGGTGGTAAATGGGCAGACCCATTAGATCGTGAAAAGGTTATGAAAGAAGTAGAGGCTATTAAAGCTAATACACCTAAAACCCCTAACAATTACAAAATTTGGTACACACCTATAAATGAGGGCAAGCGTGAACGAACAAACTAGTAATAAACTTTATGAGGTGAAGTTTAGAGGTAGAAAGGAATCTAAAATCCAACAAAAAGATGAAATCATAAACCTTTTTCGAAAAAACCTTCATTTGTTTTCCAAAGAAGACCAAAAGCAAATCAAAGTTTTTCTTCGTGCTAATCAAGAAAATAAAGATTTGGACGATGATGAAGTATTCACCGATTCGGATTTGTTTAAAAAACAAATGGAAGATGATTATGAAGACAATGAAGTTGAAAGTACAGAAGACAGCATAGGTTTAGAAGAAAAACTTCAAAGTCCAAATCCAGAACTTTCTACTTTCCCCTCTTCTAATTTATCTAAGAACAATGAAGGACACACAGTAGAAGCTAAGGAAAGTAAAGTTCAATCTGCAAGTAAGGAAGAAGCTGAAATTCAACCCTCGAAAGCTAATACGAATGAGTTAGAAGGTAACTATCCAAAAAGTAAGCCACTTAATTTAGAAAATCCAAATTTAAAGACAGAATTAGAATATCTAAGGGCAAACAAAGGGATAACGATAGATCGGTATAGAGATATTAAGAAAAGTATTCAAATGCAGTTTTATGATGTATCTAATCTAACCTTAGATGAAGATGAGCCAATGCTTTGGGTATTAGTGTATTGGAAGAAATATCTTAGAGAAGAAATCAGACAAGAAACTCAATATCTAAAAGATTTTATGGTTACTCTTGATAAAAAGATTGCTGAAGTTAGTGATTTTGTCAATAAATTAGATAAAGTTAAGCAGAATCAGTTAAGAGAGATGGTTAGTCTTTTTGAACACAAGAGAATCAATCTAGATGAGATAGCAGAAGCTCTATTAAATGAGATGTCTACAAATGGGCTTAAGTATTATCAACAGCAAAACAAAGGGATTATGCAATTTATAGAAAAGAAACTAAGTAAGAGTACTATCCTTACCCTTGGTTTAGGGTTAGCTAATCTTGCCCTTTTTACAATAATTGCATTTAAATTTATATGAAAAAATTAATCTACATAACTCTTTTTTTGATGGCATATTCTAGCAATGCTAATGCAAATGACTATGATGATGTTATTAAATCATGTTCACCAAATGTAGCCCCAGAGACTATGAGGGCAATTATAAGAGTTGAAAGCTCTTTTAACCCTTACGCAATTGGAGTTGTAGGCGGTGAAGTGAAACAGCCAAAAACATTAGATGAAGCCTTAAAGACAGTGCAAAAGCTAAAAAAGGAGAAATTAAATTTCTCAATGGGTTTAGCACAAATCAATAGATATAACCTCTCTAAATATAACTTAACGGAAGTATCAGTTTTTAACCCATGCTCAAATCTAAAAGCTAGCGAAGCAATTTTAAGTGAGTGTTTTCAAAGGGCTAAAAGCGAAGGTAGCAACGATCAAGTAGCTTTACAAAAAGCTTTAAGTTGTTATTTTGCAGGCAATTTTTCTACTGGGTTTAAAAAATCTAAAGGCTTAAGTTATGTAGATAAGATTAAAAGAGTAGCCCTTGCTAATGAAGGATTTCTGGTTCCTAAAATCAATCCTAAAGTTGATTACACACCTACCCCAAAAGGCAAAGGTGAGTTTGAGAAAGTAAAAGAGAGTGAAAAAGTTTTTAATCCTAAAGACTCTAATGGTAATGATGATAGTAAGCAAAAAGAGAAAAAATACTATGAGTGGGATTTATTTAACGATTTTGCACTAGAAGGGGGAATGTATATGAAATAAAAGAAAGTATATATCCTCTTAATTTAAGTTTTATTTTTTAGTCCGCTTTAATTATGAAGCGGATTTTTTATTTCTAATTTTTTTTCATTAAATATTTATGGAGTTAAAAAATGAAAAAGTTTTTAAATTTATTAGTAATTATTGTGCTTGGCGGTTTGAGTACTGTAGCTTATTCAGCAGGCTTCGGAGACGCCGTTGCAGGCAAAATGGAAGAGCTTCGTAAAGCAATTTTAATAGTAGTAGGTGTGGTAGCAACTATTGCGCTTTTATGGCAAATGGCTGAGGGTTTTATGGGTAAAAAGACATGGCCTGATGTGTTTCAAACATGCTTATGGATTTTAGGTGCAGGTGCTGCTGTAGCAATTGCTAACTGGGTATTTACAACTGGACAAGGAATTAGTTTCTAATGGACGATTTACCCGAATATCCAACCTTTAATGGGTTATCCCGATCAGCAATGATTTGGGGTATCCCCATTATGGCACTAGCCCTTATTGTTGGGGTAAGCATGGTTATATCACTGATTCTTCTGCAATTTATAGGGTTACAAGGTTTTTTGGCATTCGCCCTAGCGATTCCTTTGCTTTTTATGCTCAAAAGCATAAGTGCAAATGACGATCAAGCGATGAATATCTTATGGTATGAGGTGCTTTGTCTACTAAAGAAAAAAAATAGTAAAGCGTTTGGAGGAACAAACACAATACTAGCAACGAAATTTGGAAATACGAAAGATGATTACAGCAGACTGGTTAAAGAATATTTTGAACAAGCAAACCGCGCACGTAGATTACTTGCCAAAAATAAGCCATCACGTAACACCCGAATTAATTAGCTATGAAGATGGCTACTTGGCTTGGGTTATACAAGTAGATGGTATGCCGTTTGAAAGCCAAAACAATAGTCATATCATTACTCACTTTGAACAACTTAATAATTTACTAACAGCAATTGGTAAAACAACAGGTAATCGCTTAGCACTTTGGACTACGCTTCAAAGAAAAAAAAGGCAGTTTGAAAGAGAGTACTCGGTTGATAATTTATTCACAAATGAGTTTCTTAGTAAGTATGTTGAGAAATTTAAAGAAAGTAGTTACTTTAGTAATTACTTTTACATAACTGGTGTTTTAAAGATTGATGATATAGACGAAGGTATAAAAGAGGCTAACGAGTTGATTGCTTTAATGCTTAATGGACTTCAAGCTTATACCCCTACTCTTTTAAAAGCGTACACAGAAGAAGATGTAATGTTCTCTGAAATATGGGAATTCTTTGCAACTCTTATAAATTACAAACACGAGCAAATACCAGAGACACACATTTCACAAAAAAATGTTATTGGTAATACGGATTTGCATTTTGGAACTGATGTATGTCAGTTAAGAACCCAAAGTGAAACCTTATATTGCGTATCGTTTGATTTAAAAGATTTTGGGATAAGCAAACCTAAAATCTTGGTAGATATTCTTAATTTGCCATTTGAATTTACACTGACTCAAAGTTTTGTGTTTGTGAATTCTGCTGAAATGCAAGGTGTTATAGATAAACAGCTTAATAACTTAGTCTCAGCGGGAGACTTAGCTATTCATCAACAAGAAGAGTTACTTTACGGAAAAGGGTTTTTAAGTGCGGGCGAATTAATGTTTGGTGAGTATCACTCATGCCTAGTGGTTTATGGTGAATCGCCTTCTGTTGCCTCACAAAATGGTTCAAAAGCGGTATCACGATTTTTAAATGCAGGAGGCTTTAGGTTTACAAAAGCAGGCTTATCCGCCCCCGCAACTTATTTTTCACAAATTCCGAAAAGTCCGCTAAGACCAAGAAAGTATCCGAAGACTACGCAAAATCTTGCCACAACATTCGGAATGCACAATTATTCAGCGGGTAAAGAAATAGGTAATCCGATAGGCGATGGCACAGCGATTATGCCCTTAAAAACTGTATCTAACACAATCTATGATTTTAACTTTCACTACTCTAATGTGAATGAAGATAATCTAGGCGATAAGATAGCAGGCCACACACTGATTTTAGGAGCAACTGGTACTGGTAAAACAACGCTTGAGACATCTCTTCTTACGTTTACAAATAGATTTAATCCTTATTTATTTGTGATGGATTTGGATGAGGGTATGAAAATCTTTTTAAGTGCTTTAGGCGGTACATACTTTACTTTTGAAGAAGGAAAGCCAACTGGGCTAAACCCATTTCAGATAGAGGATACCCCAGCAAATAGAGAGTTTTTATATACACTTGTAGGAGTATGTGGACGTAATGTTGATGGTACAGTTACAGCTGATGAAGAAGGACAGATTAAATTAGCAGTGGATACGCTATTTAACATAATTGATTTTGAAAATCGTAATTTTTCAACTCTTTTGCAGTCAATCCCTTATCAAAACGAAAACCCTAATTCGCTAAGAACAAGGTTATCAAAGTGGTGTAGAAGTACAGATGGACGATTTTCATGGTGTTTAGATAATGAAACCAATATCTTTAATCATCATGAATTTACAAAGATAGGTTTTGATTTAACAGATATTTTGCAAGATAAATATCCCCCTACAGAACCAGTTTTACTTTATCTATTCTATTTAAGATCACTTATGATGGAAAGGGTAGCTAAAGAAGACGGGATTCTTTGTACTGTGATTGAAGAGTTTTGGTATCCATTACGATTTAGCACAACTTCAGAATTAATTTTAAAAATGCTTAAGACAGATAGGAAATTGGGAGGTTGGTGTGTATTAACGTCCCAATCGCCTGAAGACGCAATTACTAGCGATATCTTTCCAGCAATAGTTCAACAAACCCCGACTAAGGTTTTCTTGCCAAATCCAGACGCTGTTTATGAAGGGCGTTATGAGTTTGTAGGAATAACACGAAAAGAGTTTGACGAGCTTGTTAAGCTATCTTTAGATAGTAGAACATTCTTAGTAAAACAATCTAAACAATCGGCTTTTGCAAAGCTAGATTTATATGGCTTTAGTGATGAGATGGCAGTATTAAGTGGAAATAGTGCCAACAACGAATTGTTAGATGAGATTATTAAGAGAGTGGATTCAAAAAATCCTGATGTTTGGTATCCAATATTTAAAGAGACAATTAATGAGAGAAGGAAAGCTAAAAAGCTAATTTAGTATTTAACAATGTAACCCACTCATTTGAGTGGGTTTTTTAATGGGGAATGAAATGCATGTAACTACCAAAAGAGACAGAGAATTGAAAGCCTTAATTTTAGGTAAGGATTTATTTTTTTCATCAAGTCAACTAATCGATTTAAAAATGCTTTATTTTGACAGCATGATTGATAAGGTTGCTGGTGAGCATTCAATTTATTTTTTACACAAAATAGGAGGTGAATTTTTCATCTCACATTTTGATATGGATAGTAGGTGCATAAATTTTATTGCCTATTTAAATGATTTAGAAGAGTTTAGAAATGTACTATTAGAACATTTATTAGAGGGTAATAAATGTGAAAAGAGTGATGAGACAAAGATTAAAACCTTAGGTCAATATTCATTATTAACGACAAACCATCTTAATAGAGTACCCCCTAAATATAAGGGTTCTGTGTATTTATTTTGCAATCCCTATTATGAAGAGTTAATGGTTTTAACTCTTGATAGACAAATTCCCTATTGCTTTAAGCCTTTAGATAAAGGACTACCAGAGGGCATTCTTGAGTTTGAGAAGTTTAAATATGCACTTAAATTTATTAAAGATAATAAGTTATGGGAAAGGTATAAAGAGTGCATAATCGTTTCAGCTGAAAAACCTTTTATATTTTCTAAAGAAGATACGGAACATGATTTAATAACTATAACCTCACCATTTGGTGAGGTTTTTTGTAAGGAGAGGTGGAAATGGAATTAAAACAAAAAGTTAAAGATTGGATAGAAAAAGATTTAATCCCAGACTATAACGAATTCGATGAAGTGGTAGATGAATATTTTAATTTATCAGAATACATCATAGGACCAGAGGATGATCATGAAGATTATCCAGTAGAGTTTAGGTTAATTAATTTAGATAATGAACTTTATGCTACTTTCTATGATAAGAGTGAAAAAAATATTTATACATTAGGAAAAGTAGAAAATGGGATGGATTTTGAAAATCTAGCCAGAATAGAAATTCAAGATTGGGATGGTGATCCAATCCCACATTTATATATGTATGGATTATTTGGGCGTGAACAATTTAATGAAGTAGAAGATAATTACGATAATCCAGTTTTTCTATTTTATGAAAATGATGGTTTTATAAATTTTTATCGTCGTGCTACAAATAAATCCCTAGAAGGATGGGATTACTTAAATGAAATAAACTGTTTAGAAGAAGCATTAGAATTTCCTTCATCTCAAGAAGCATTTGAGTATTTAGAAGATATGGGTGAGAAAATATATTACAACCATTTTGTAGCTACTGCAAAAGACCCTATAAATCTTTCAAGAGAAAGACAATCAGTTTTAACACTATAGCCTCTCTAAATTGAGAGGCTTTTTAATTTAAAGGAGAATGAATATGAAAATTGATGAATTAAGTTATGAAGAAAATAAGCTAGTGTATCAAGCAGTTGATCCCTATTTATCAGATAAGGATATAGAAGAATTATCTCATAATAAATTTTGGGAAGTAAGACAAAATATAGCTAGACGAGAGGATTTGAGTCAAGATCTAGTTGAGAAATTAGCGGATGATGAGCATGAGTATGTAAGACATGCTGTAGCAAGACGTCCTGATTTGCCCCAAGAGTTAGTAGAGAAGCTCTCAAATGATGAAAATGGATATGTAAGAAGTGCGGTAGCGTATCGTATGGATTTGTCCCATGAATTAGTTGAGAAATTGGCTAATGATGAAGATTGGCTAGTAAGAGAAGGGATTGCTAGAAAGGATGTTTTGACCACCTCTTTATTTGAGAAGCTAGCTAATGATAAGGATAGCGAAGTAAGGTGTGCGATTGCAGAACGAGAGGATTTGAGTCAAGATCTAGTTGAGAAATTAGCGGATGATGAATCTTGGTATGTAAGAAGTTCAGTTGCACGAAGAGAGAATTTAAGCCAAAAGTTAATCGAAAAATTATCTAACGATGAAGACGATGATGTCAGATACACCGTTGCCGAACGAGAGGATTTACCCGAATCCGTAATGCAAATTCTAGCAGATGATGAATATTGGGGAGTAAGGCAAGCCGTTGCCTCACGGGAGGATTTACCCTCTTCTCTAATAGAGAAGCTAGCTAACGATGAAGATTGGGAAGTAAGGCAAGCTATTAAAACAAACCGCAACATAGATAGAGAACCCCAAGACTTAACAATGTAACCCTTCCGAAATGGAAGGGTTTTTTATGGAGGCTTTTATGTTTGACTATGTGTATGAAGAAGAACCATTGCAAGATGATCTTTTCACGGTTAATGATTATGAAGAATATACAGCTTTAAATTTATCAGAGAGTTTGAATGAAAATCCAATTGATAACTTTGAAGTAGCAAAAATTAAAACTAATAAAAAGGTTTTTAAACCCAGACTTACGCAAGAGGAAAAAAAGGCTAAGTTAAACAAGGTTATTTTGCGTATTAAAGAAAGATACCCAGAAGCATACAAAAAGTTCCAAAACCAAAAAGACGATGAGAAACAATCTAAATTATTAGATGAATTAATTCTATAGAGAGGTAAGAAATGGCACAAGAAGAAAAAGAGAAAAGTAGCGAGCAAAAGTTAAAAGATTTTCTGCTTAACGTGCATGAGAATAATATAAGTTATATGACCCCAGAGGTAAAAAATAAATATGAGTATGCATATGAAGATTGTTTTACTCAAGGAAAAGATGGCTACTTAGTAGCTTATCTTCACAAAATAGATGATAAGTACATAGCTACAATGCTTGATGAAGCTAGTGATGAATTTAAGGTTATGAAGGTTTCTAATAAAGAGATTGATTTAAAAGAAGCACTAATTGAGTTTTGTATAGATTGTGTTGATGACCCAATAAAAGTATTAAATGATTTCAAAATCAATCCAACATTTTTATTTAATGATGTGGAATTAGATTTTAATGAAGAGGTATTTATCATACATGATGACCCATTAAGAGGAGCAAGAATGGTTGTTGATAACAATGTAACTATTCCCTACTCTTCTTCCCATTTTTCTAAATCTTTAATGTTTGAAAACGCTTCAAAAGCCCAAGAGTGGATTGATAGTAGAGAAGATAAAGGGAAGTATCTCATAATCCCAATAAACAATCCCTACACTTTTAATAATAAAGACTTAGTAATGTAACCCTTCCGAAATGGAAGGGTTTTTTAATGGAGAATATTATGCAAATGACTAAAGAAACAAAAGATTTGTTAAATAGCAAGGGTATGCAAGACCTAAAAGATTGGGAAAATTTAAAAGATAGCGCAATTAAATATGATCTTTCTTTTGATTTTGAAAATGGTGTGTGCATGCACCAATTAGGTGATAAACAAATAGTAGGTATTTTTAATACTAATATTGAAATCTATCAAAAAATAGGTGAGGTAGATAAAGATAATACCTATGAAAGCATTGTGGTTGATTACTTTTTTAAAGAAGTAGAAAACCCAATCGAAGAACTAGCCATTATAAATATAGAGTTTTTAAAAGAAGCAATTAATGAGGGTAAAGTAAACAAATACGCTTTAGCTACTGATAAACTAACTGATGATTTTATCCTTGAATTTTTAGCTAACGATGAAGATCCTTCTATTAGAAGGACACTTACTCTTAGGGAGTATCTTCCAGAAACCATACTTGAAACCCTAGCTAATGATTATCAAATCAATGTAAGAAATGCCGTTGCCTCACGGGAGGATTTACCCTCTTCTCTAATAGAGAAGCTAGCAGAGGATGAAAATAAGTATGTAAGGCGTACGATCGCCCAGCGGGATGATTTATCTCAAGATTTGGTAGCCAAATTAGCCAATGATGAGAGTGAAGTAGTAAGAAGTGCGATTGCAGGGCGTAAGGATTTGAGTGATGAGTTAGTAGAGAAGCTGGCGAATGATAAAAGTGAAGAAGTAAGACAATCAATCAAAACCAATCCCTATATAAAACGTGAAAAAACAAAAGAATTAGTAATGTAAACCCTATCTAAAAAGATAGGGTTTTTTATAGTAGAGATGTATGAACAAAGAATTAAGTTTTAAACAAATAATTAATTTAGCCTATGATTCTAGGACTACTGATGAGATTTTCAAAGTCTTAGCGGATGATGAGGATTGGCGTGTAAGACAACGTGTAGCTAGACGCAAGGATTTATCACAAGACTTAGTAGATAAATTGGCTAATGATGAAGATTGGAGTGTAAGGTGGGAAGTGGCAGAACGGGTGGATTTGAGTCAAGACTTAGTAGAGAAATTGGCTAATGATGAACATGAGGATGTAAGAGCTTCGGTGGCAGAACGGGTGGATTTGAGTCAAGACTTAGTAGAGCAGTTGTCTTGCGATAAAAGTAGTAAAGTAAGGCTTGCGGTGGCGGTAAGAAAGGATTTATCCCAAGATTTGGTAGAGAAGCTAGCCCTTGATGAAAGCATATGGGTCCGTGGTGCTATTAAAAAGTGCTACGGTATAACACAAGAACCAGAACCCCAAGACTTAACAATGTAACCCTTCCGAAATGGAAGGGTTTTTTAATGAAGAAGAGATAAGAATATAAATTAAATAAAACCGATTTTTTAACTGCCCATCTAATTAGATGGGTTTTTTATGGAGGCATATTTATGCAAATTACTATTAATAATGAAAAATTTGATGTAGATACTAAAAATCAGACAATCACATATGATGATAAACAATATCACCAAACTGGAACGTTTGAACAAAGGCAATTTACTGATTCAGAAGGACAAAAGGTAGATGATGATTTAAATAAAAAACTCACCTCTGCCCTTATTAGGGGGTACACAAACGATAAGAAAGCACGTGAAAAAGAACATGGTGGTATGGAAATCAAATCGTATGGAGATACTTTCTATGTGAACACAGCTGAAAAATCAGTACTTTTTAACGATGAGAAATTTACTCAAGTTGGAGATTTTGATAATAAGAAATTTATTGATTCTCAACGCAAAGAAGTTAATCCAAAACTTGAAGATAAACTTAAAGGTGCATTAATAAGTGCTTATGTTAAAGAGAAAGAGGCACGTGAAAGAAAAAACGATGGTAAAGAAATTAGTCTTAAAGGTACTAAATACTATGTAAATCTTGATAAAGGCACAATTAAATCAGACCACATAGATGTTACTCATAAAGATGATGGTTTTTATGACAATAAAACTAATGAAAAAGTGACTGATAAAGACACTCTTGATTGTTTAAATTTTGCTGAAAACATTATAAAAAAGCAAGAACGTAAGCAAACTCAAGACTTAGTAATGTAAGTTTATAAGGCTGATATATCCTTAGTGCATTCCCTCTATCCCCTTACACCTCTAATGTAGGGGGATTATTTTTAGGAGTTAAAAAATGAAAGTACAAAAAAAACTAAGTTCAGAAGCATTTGAATTATTAACAACATACGGAAGAACAATTGATTTATTAATATCAAATGACTTAATAGAAGAATTAAAAGAAACCGCTATTGAATTAAGGGAAGCAAGATTTACTAAAAATCTTGCTTTTTTACATAAGATTGAAGGTAAATACATCGCCTCTTGCTTTTTAAAAGATGATGGATATTTTCAAGTTTTTAGCATTAGTAAAGAAAAACCAAACTTAGATGAAGAGTTAAAAAATTATCTTTCCTTATACACAACACACCCTTTTTATTGGTTTAACGATTTTAAATATGATTCTTTTGAGTTTCTCAATCTAGTTGGTCCGGACTATGAAGATAAGGTAATAATTTGTTCATATGATGAGCATAATGTTGAAATGCTAGTAAAAAAAGAGCAAGAGATATATTTTGATCCTCAACTAGCATTATCTAATGATGAATTTGCTATGCCAATTTACTTTAACACCGCAAAAGAGGCTAAAGACTTTATAAAAAACAGATATTTTGATGATGTAGGTAATAAAAAGTATTACTTAGTAAATGGTAAACACACATTTAGAAATCAAAGAATAGAGCAACTATCTAACCAAAAGATTTTAAAAAAAGCGTGCGAAGAGCGTGAAGAAGAAAACCCCAACCCAAATCAAAGTGAAGGAAGGAGTCAAAGTGTATGAGTAATAGCAAATATCAAAGAAGCATTAAAAACGCCCAAAGTTATGTAGAAGAAAACATTAATCTAACAGACGATGAAAAAAAAGCTATAGACATGTCACAGACAAACATTAAAGATATGGTAGATGATATGTATCGTTTATATTGGCACCATATCAAACATCCTCAGACAGAATCAGATCGAATTGATGTAGATGTTTTCGTAAAGCAAAATGTATTTGAGTTTTTCCTTGATGGAGAAGGAAAATTTAGTTGTCCATGGGAAGAGAATGGGCGTTTACCATGGGTTGAAAATGAAAATGGTGATGAATATCTATATTCAAAAGAAGAGTTTGTTTTAGATAATTTAAAAAATACTTATTTTAAGGTAGCAAATCAAGTATTGGAATTTGAGTATTTAGATACACCAGATTATGAGAAGTTTTGGAAAAAAGTTGATTATCAAAAAGAAGCCTTACCTAAAACTTTAGATGAATTTAGTAAATTAGTTTTGAATTCTAAAGAATATAGTCAATTAAATCCAATAGATGAAGAACAAAAGATATTAGAAAAATTAGAACTTGCTAAAGAGTGTATTGTTAAACCCATAATTGATGAGTATTTTTATAAAAGACTATATTCGGATAAGTATCAATCTATTCCTTTTATTATTACTTCTTATAGAGATAAGGAAATCTATGATTTGATTAACAAACCCCTAGATGAGAAAGTATTCACCGATTCGGATTTGTTTAAAAAACAAATGGAAGATGATTATAGTAATTTATTTGCCCTTGATTTATATACACGGATATCAAACGATTTAACTGATGATGAAATTGACACATTTAAAGAGTTTTGTGCAAAAGCCTCTAAAGTAGTTAGTGATTTTGTATGTGAAACAACTCAAAATCATGTAAATAAAAAACCTAAGGAATTAGTAATGTAACCCACTCAAGAGAGTGGGTTTTGTTGTTTAAAGGAGCTATATATGAATTTAGAAGATATAAAACTTAAACTTGCAAAAAACAATGTAACCCCCTCTTTTCTAATCAAGAAATTATCTAACGATGAAAATACATATGTAAGGCGTATGGTTGCCCAGAGGGAGGACTTGTCGCAAGATTTGGTTGAGAAGCTAGCCCTTGATGAAAGCATATGGGTCCGTGGTGCTATTAAAAAGTGCTACGGTATAACACAAGAACCAGAACCCCAAGACTTAACAATGTAACCCTTCCGAAATGGAAGGGTTTTTTATGAGATGAAAAATGAACAACTAAAACAGTTATTAAACCCAATTAAAGAGTATTTACTATCGCTTAGTTATTCTGAAAGTTTAGAGAAACATAGATTGATATTTAAGAAATATCTAGTTTTAAGAGACGATGTAGGGCTATTTAGAGAACTAGCTAAGAAAGATTGGGGTTTTCTTAGTTATGCAACAGATAGGGTTTTAAAAGATAAAGAGGTGATATTGAATGCCATAGCTTATAACCCTAAAGCACAGAAGTTTATTCGTGAGTATTACGAAAAGGGTTTTGAAACTGATATTGAGTTTCAAATTAAAAAAGTAGAGGCTATTAAAAAGTCTCAAAGTTTAATTAAAAATGACACAAAGGAGGTCAGTAATGAAATTGTCTAAATTATTTTTATATACTGTATTAAGTGTAGGATTTGCCAATGTACACGCTGGAGGTATTCCTGTAATTGATACCGCCCAGTTAACCCAAGAGGCACAAAACTTTCTTAAATCTCTAGCAGAGATGAAAAATCAAGTTGAAAACCAAATTAAACAAATTACCGAACTTAAAGCACAAGTCAGTGCTTTAACAAGCCAAAGAGGCCTAGGTAATGTATTGCGTGATGAGTTAAAGTCTAATATTCCTGATTCTTGGAAAGAAATGTATGGAAAAGTAGGCAATTTAGATATTCTTAAAGGTGAAAACTTTGATCCAGAAGGTTCTGCTAAAAACCTAGTAGCAATGCTTGAGGGGACTGAAAAATCATTCGATTCAATCAAAGAAAGAATGAAGAAAATTGATGAACTTACCAATTTAATTAATACAACTAAAGATATTAAGGAAACTGGTGACTTACAAGCACGTATTCAATCCGAACAATTAGCTATAACTAATGAACAAATTAAATTGGACCAATTAGCAAGAGCTTATGAAATTCAAAAAGAAGTTAATTCAAAACAAAGAATTCGTCAAGAAACTTGTAGCTTAGCTAAATGGGCAGGGCGAACTTGCGAATAGGTGGTTAAATGGAATTTGTTCAAAGAATTTTTGACTTTATTACGACTGCTATGAGTAGCGGTTTGTACAATAGAGCCAATAACATAATTACAAATGTTGTTTACGCTTTCTCAATGGGTTTTACTATATACATGCTTTATGTTATATGGGATTTTTACCAAAGAGGCGTTGACGCTTCTTTAATGGATTTTACTAGGAAAGTTTTTGGTTGGTTATTAATTATTGCTATTGCTTTTAATGGTCCTAATTATCAAACCATTGCAACTTATCTTTATGAATTACCCGAATCTCTTGTTGGTTGGATAAATGGCACACCTATGGACGCAAAATATTTTACTGAAATGGTGACTGTTATTAATCAAAATATATCAAACCTTCAAGCACAACAAGATTCAGCAGGTTGGGCTACAAAAGTTTTGATTGGTATAAGCATGGGTATTGTAATGTTATTAGGTTATGGTGGATTATTTTTAACAATAGGCATGTATTTAATAGCTAAAGCAAGTCTAGCTGTAATTCTAACTTTAGGTCCTATATTCATTGGTTTTCTCTTGTTTAGTAATACTAGACAATGGGGTATGAATTGGATAAGTCAAATATTAAACTACTCTATAACCATAGGATTGTACTCAATAATAATTGTTATTCAACAAGATACAATGAAAGGGCTAAAACTCACAAATAAAGTTGAAAATCATTGGTTTTGGGGTGAATCAACTGCAGTAAATCTAGGCGATATTATGAATTTTACCTTAGCCATAATAGCTATTAGTGCTATTTTAATTCCAGTGATAATGTCAATTCCATCTATAGCAAGTGCTTTAGTAGGTGGTGCCAGTGCTTCTAGTCAAACTGGTGGATTTGGAAGAATGGCAATGGCAGGTGCTACTGGTGCAGGCACAGGTGCTGGTGCGGTGTTAAGTCGTGGAGCAGGTATGGCACTACGAAGTGCTAACTGGACAAGTGGAGGAACTCTTGGTAAAGCTGGTAATGCACTAATAAATTCTGGTTTAGCTCATAAAGCCGTAGGCGTAGCTAAAGCTACTAAAGGTTTCTTTAGGGACGGAGGAGGAAGGCGTTTAGGTCATAAATCCGCCTTAGAGAAATCACGAATGAATAATCCATCTAATTAACCCTTTACCCCAACCCCCCAAATATAAGGAAATTAAATGAAGAAATATCTTGCATTATTACTTTTACCAATATCTATTGCTTGCAATGGAGCTGATAAAGACATTGAAATGGTTAAAGCCTATGTAACTCAAACAAAACTTGAAACAAATGAAATTTGTTCTGATCTACTTTGGTATGAGTTTGATTCAACCTACACTAATGATGGTCAACTTGAGCTGGTTAAATTAGGCATACTAAAAAAAGTTGATTCAAAAAACCCTAGTAAAACAAAGGTAGCCCTAAATGAAGGGGCTAGTGCTTATTTGGAAAGGGGTTTTGGTGATGATAATTTCAGTATTTGTGCAACAGGTAAACCAATTAAAACCATAGAAAAAATAGAACGTGTTGGAACTAATAATGTAATAAAGGTGAGTTTGAAAGTTGATAACTCTAAAGTTAGTAAATGGTTTTTAGATAAATCCTTGGAAAAAACTAAACTTAAAAATATGCAGAAACAGTTTATAGAAGATGAAGTTCTTTATTTTGAAGTTGTTAACGGAATTGTTTGGAAAAGATATTCCGAATAACCCCTACCCTAACTAACAAACCCTCTACTCGTTTATATTAAGGAATTAAAAATGAAAAAACTATTTATTTCATTAGTTTTAGTCCTTCCCTTCGCTCAGGCTTTTGCAGAAGATAAGCAAATTTCAGAAATTAGACAGGATGTTTTAAAAACAATTCCAAAAGTTGAAGAAGTTTGTTCAAATCCAATACCTTTGAATTTTGGAGAAAATATAGTATCAGAATATATTCATCTTGGTTTTTTAAGAAAAACTAATAAGACAAGCCAATCTTCACTAGAGAACGCTGTTTTTAGTGATGGAAAATTAATTGAACTAACAGATGAGGGTAAAAAGTATGCAAAAACTGATTCAAATGGAAAATTAATTTTTTGTGCTGGTAAAGTTGGAATTAAAATCAAATCAATAGAAAAAGAAAAAGAAAACGATAGGCTATATAAAGTTGTTGTAGAAATTGATAAATCCAATCTTGCTGATTGGATTTATGATAAGGGATTTCAACATAGTAGCAACGGTCCATTTATAAAGAATTACACCCCTACAGAAGAAATTCATTTTCTCTTTAGGAGTCGTAAAGATGGTTCTAAAATAATTGAACATTACCATTTAAGTGGACATCCGTTTATATTTAAATATTTCTAACCCCAAATCCCCTCTGATTTAGAGGGTTTTTTGTTGGTATTGATTTTGTATCCCCTCTTATTTAGAGGGGATTTTTTATGGAGAGAAAAATGCGAATGCAGTTTTCGCTTACGGAAAGTGAAAAAAGAGAAAGGCGAATGAAACAGAATAAGGAGTATAAGCTCAAAAAACAAAGGGCTAGAGAGTATTCCTTAGAAGAAGATATGGATCTAGAGATTGAGATACCACTTTCTTATGAAGAGGTTAAAGCAATCGGATTAGATGATCCAGATTATGACACATATTCTGACTTAGTAGAAAAGGAGTAGCAAAAAATGGCAAGTATTAAGGAGAAAAAAGATGACTATATAGATAGACTTGTTGAAGTATTATCTAAGCAGATTGAAAAGAGTAATGCCCCTTGGCAAAAAGAGTGGACAGGCACTGAAAACACAATGCCAGTAAATGCAAAAGAACAAAAGTATAGAGGCACTAATATGCTTAATCTATACGTAATGCAAGATGAAAAAGGCTATACAGATAATAGGTACTACACATTTAATGAGATAAAGAAAAACGGCTGGAAACTAACTAAAGGAGCCAAAGCAGAACAAATCTTTTTTTATAGTGCAATTGAAAAAGAGACTAAAAAAGAAATTGATTCATATAGCCCTAACTATGAAGATAGAGTTAATGAAGAGGGTAAAAAAGAGAGAATCTTTGTGCTTAGGCTATATAGCGTTTTTAATGCTTCTTTAATTGAAGGTGTACCAGAACGTCCCCCAGTAGAAAAGTATGAGTGGGATAAGATTGATGAAGTGGAAAACATCATAAATGGTGCAAAAGAGGATGGATTAAAAATCTTTAATGAATATTCAGATGATTGCTACTACAACTTAAGAGATGATGAAGTGCATATGGCATTAGAGAATCAATTTAAAACACCCCAAAGTTATTATGCAACACTCTTACATGAGATAGGACATTCAACAGGACATCCAAATAGATTAAATCGAGATTTAAGTGGACGGTTTGGAAGTGAAAGTTATGCAAAAGAAGAACTAAGGGCTGAAATAAGTTCATGGCTAGTGAATATGGAGCTTGGCTTAGGTCATGATCCATCAAGGCATGCTAGTTACGTGAAAGATTGGCAAAAATCAATTAAAGATGATAAGAATTTTCTTAAAGAAGCAATAATTGACGCCGAAAAAATCAAACAAAGAGTAATGAAATATGGGCGTGTTTATGAAAGAGAAAACTCAAAAACCCATGAAGAAAAATCCCAAGAATTAGTAATGTAACCCTTCCGAAATGGAAGGGTTTTTTATAAGGAGCTATATATGAGTGTAGATTTAGAGAAACTATCTAATGATTATCAAATCAATGTAAGATACACCGTTGCCTCACGGGAGGACTTATCTCAAGATTTGGTAGCCAAATTAGCCAATGATGAGAGTGAAGTAGTAAGAAGTGCGATTGCAGGGCGTAAGGATTTGAGTGATGAGTTAGTAGAGAAGTTAGCGAATGATAAGGATTGGAGAGTAAGAGAGAAAATCGCCCAAAGGGCTGATATACCAGAATCAATAATTAAACAATTAGCTAATGATGAAGAGGAGGATGTAAGAAATGCCGTTGCCCAGCGAGATGATTTACCCTCTTCTCTAATAGAGAAGCTAGCTAACGATGAAGATGAGTATGTAAGGCGTACGATCGCCCAGCGGGATGATTTATCTCAAGATTTAATAGAGAAGCTAGCTAATGATGAACATTGGTATATAAGAAAAAACATAGCGGAACGGGAGGATTTACCCGCTGAGTTAATAGAGAAGCTTGCTAATGATAAGGATTGGGATGTAAGGTGTACCATCGCCGAACGAGAGGATTTACCTGAATCAGTAATGCAAATTCTAGCTGATGATGAGCTTTGGGAAGTAAGACAAAACATCGCCCAACGCAAGGATTTACCCTCTTCTCTAATAGAGAAGCTAGCAGAGGATGAATATTGGGAAGTAAGACAAAACATCGCCCAACGAGAGGATTTACCCGAATCCGTAATGCAAATTCTAGCGGATGATGAGGATAAATACGTAAGGCGAGCCATCGCCGAACGCAAGGATTTGTCTTCTGAGTTAATCGAGAAGCTAGCTAACGATGAAGATGATGAAATTGCATTTTCAGTAATGTATGAAAATTTTCATTCATTATCTTCTACTTGTCTGGAAAAATTAGCTAATAGTAGGAATGAATACTTCAAGCAAGAAATCGCCTATCATCACGATTTAAGTGCTGAGTTAATCGAAAAATTAGCTAATGATGAAGAGGAGAACGTAAGAGAGGCAATAGCTAAGCGTAATGATTTACCCTCTTCTCTAATCGAGAAGCTAGCTAACGATGAAGACGATTATGTAAGGCGTACGATAGCGGAACGGGAGGACTTATCTCAAGATTTGGTAGAGAAGCTAGCAGAGGATGAACATTGGACTGTTAGAGAGGCAATAGCTAAGCGTAATGATTTACCCTCTTCTCTAATCGAGAAGCTAGCTAATGATGAAGATTGGAGTGTCAGAGGCACCATCGCCCAACGCAAGGATTTATCTGAATCAGTAATAGAAATTCTAGCAAGTGATGAAAACGCAAATGTCAGATACGCTGTTAAAAAAAACCACGGGACAATCCATGAGGAAAAATCCCAAGAATTAGCAATGTAACATTTTTAAAAATAAGTTATGAACGCCCATCTAATTAGATGGGTTTTTTTATGGAAAAGAGAAACTGTATGAAGAAAAAAATAATCTATTTAATGCCCGTTTTAATTAGTGCGTGTGCAACGCATACGCCTGCACCTAAACCAGAAGGCAAGTTATTCCCAATTAATCCAAATCAAGAAAAAGTTACTGAAAGCTATGTAGAACCAGTTAACGAGCAAGCATATAAACCCACTTTTGATTTGGTAACTAAATCAATTGATGTCAAGACGAAAGAAAATATTATTAAGGATAAACCAACAATATATCCAAAACCTACTTTAAGGAAAAAGGTTGAAGTAGTGACTGAACATAAGACAAAAGATGAGGGTAACAAAGAAGTTATCAAAGAAATCGAGACTACTATAACTACAAAACAGGTAGTAGAACCTACTGAATTAAAGCCTACTGTCCCCTTACCTTCTACCCAAATAAAGCCTCTGACTAAGCCAAATCCAGAGGCTGTAGTAGAGACAAAAGTTAAATCAAACAAAGAATCTGACAAATTATTTGAACTTAAAAAGTAAGAGATGAAAATGAGAAAGAGAAAAGATAACAAAGTAACTAACACACCAAATGCCAATGCAAATGCGATAGCAAATAAGATGATTGAAAGTGCTAAGGAATTTGAAAAATCCAAAATCAAAGGCGTAAAAGCAATGAGTAGAGTTGCATGGACGATTACAGCATTAAGCATGGTAATGACGGCACTTGCAATATGTGCGGTTATGCTACTAACCCCTCTTAAAACGGTAGAGCCATATGTTGTTAGAGTTGATAACAACACAGGGCATACGGATATTGTTTATGCCTTAGATGAGCAAAAGATAGACAAAAAAGAAGCAATGGATAGGTACTGGTTGAAAAACTATGTAATTTTCAGAGAGGGTTATGACTGGTATACGGTGCAAGCCAATTACGATACAACAATAGTGTTTAGTGGTGAAAAAGAACAAAAGAGAATACAGCAGTTTTTCTTATCAGATGTAGCCCCTTACAAGGTGTTTAAAAATGATTTTAGGGTAGATGTGAAAATAACCTCTATATCATACGTTGGAGATGTAGCCCAAGTGAGATTTCAAAGGCAAATGTATGATTTGCGAGATCCAACAAAAGAGCCAACAACACAAAAGTTAATAGCAACTATTGGCTATGAGTATGCCAAACGTAAGTTATCCCATGACGATAGCTTAATAAACCCTTTAGGGTTTACGGTTGGGAGTTACACAGTAGATACAGAGAATTAAAAATTAAATAAGGAAAAAGAGAAAATGAAATACTTTTTATCCACTTTTGTAGCGTTTATTTTGCTTATAGCAGGCAATGCATACGCATTAGTTATACCGCAAGGCGGTAAGGGTGATGGGCGTATCCAAACGGCGTTTTACACCCCTACTCAAGTTTATAACATAAAAGCTAGTATTGGACGTGCGGTGCTTATTCAGTTTGAAGAAGATGAGTACTTAGATGAGGAAATGGGATTATTAGGTATGGGAGACGCTACTGCTTGGAACGTGGCAGTAAAAGCAAATAATGTGTTATTTAAGCCTTTATCAGAAAACCCAGATACTAACCTTATTGTTAATACCAATAAAAGAACATATGCGTTTGAATTAAGTGTGTTGCCTAAGGGCAAACAGATGGATACATATGTTTTAAGGTTTACTTATCCTAAAAAACAAATGATTTCAAGAGATGAAGAATTAAGAGATCAAGTATCTAAGGAATTTGCTAATAAATCAGTAAATGTTAAACGCATGAATCAAAACTATTGGGGATATGGTGATGATGAATTGGCACCTACAGCATTATACGATGATGGACGGTTTACGTACTTTGAATTTGATAATAATAAGGACTTACCTAATATCTACAAAATCATGCCAGATGGTACAGAAATGCTTCTTAATTTTACGGTTAAGGGTAATACATTAATAGTTCATCAGCTAAATAAAGAGTTTTACTTACGATTAGGCACGAAGGTATTAGGGATTGTAAATAAAGGATTTGATGTAAACGGAAGGTTTAACTACCACGGTACAGGCAATGAGACTGACGTAAGAGTTCTTAGGGAGAAGAATTAAATGAATAATGGATTTAATCAAGAAACAAATGATTTCACCCTAGCGGATAATATTAATGACCCAACTGTGGAAAGAGGTGAAGTAGATTTAAGCAATTCTAAAAAAGCTAGTTCAAAGGTTAGAAAACTTACCGCTTCTCTTTTGTTTGTAGCAGGCTTAGTAATATTGTTACTTTTATTATTTAGAAGCAACGATAAACCAAAAGTAGTAAATGAGAAGGAACCTGAGGTTGAAGTCAATCCAAGCCGTGATTTTGCAAACGATCAAAGGGATATACTTCAAAAGCAATTGCAAGCCCAAAGAAATCAAATGAAGCCCTCAGTAAAAGAGGAGGCTAAACCTACGGTAATCGGTGAAACACATACAACGGTTGTAGTAAAGCCAACTGAAGAGAATAAAGAGGAGGAAGAGAAAGACCCAGATTTAGAAAGAAGGCTTTCTGGTGAAGTTTTGGTTCCCTTTGATATAAAAAAGCAAGCCTCTAAAGATAGTGAGATTAGTGATAGAGATAATAGAGGGGTTAATACAGAAAGTATTATGTACAATAGAATGACTAGGACTGACACTCATAGCGTGGTAGCAACTTTAAGAGACGATCAAACGTATCTAATGAGAAAGGGTACAAATATAGCATGCACACTTCAAACCAAAATTATTACTACACAGCCCGGTTTCACACAATGCGTTGTAAATCGTGATGTATATAGTGCAAATGGTGAAGTCCTATTAATTGAGCGTGGTTCAATGGTTGTAGGTGAACAAGTCTCTCAACTAACCCAAGGGCAAGCTAGAGTATTTGTGATGTGGAACACAATCGATACACCGTATGGGGTTAAGATTGAAATTGATAGTCCATCAACAGGACCGTTAGGAGAAGCAGGAATAGATTCTCAAGTAGATACGCATTTTTGGAAACGCTTTGGGGGTGCAATTATGCTATCAATGATAGATGATGTAATGGTAAATCTAAGTAATAGATCTAAAAATTACAATAATTTTGAGAATACTACAGAAGCTACAAACGATATGGCTAGTGAAGCCTTACAAAACACAATCGATATACCGCCTACTGGATATGTCAATCAAGGAACACTTATAAATATTATCGTAGCCCGTGATGTTGACTTTAAACCAGTTTATGAAGTCGTTAAGATGAAAAAGTAGATAATAGAAAAAACAATTACCCACTCAAGAGAGTGGGTTTTTTATAAGGAGCTATATATGAGTGAAGAAAAAAGCGTGCGAAGAGCTAATTTGAGAGCAAAACATAAAAGAGATATATATCTACCCTCTTCTCACACACTAATAGAATTAACCGAAAAAGAGAAATTACTTTTAGTTAATTCATCAGTAACAACAGAAAAAACACTAGTAATCCTAGCACAAAATGGAAATTTACGTATAAGAGGCGAGCTATCAATACGTCCAAAATTACCCAAATCAGTAATGGAAATTCTCTCTAATAATGAGCATGAGGAAGTTAGACAATCCATCGCCCTTAGATTAGATTTACCAAAACATTTAATTGTGAAATTAGCAAAAGACCCATACTGGGAAGTTAGAGCTTTTGTAGCCCAACGGGCTGACTTACCCTCTTCTCTAATAGAAAAATTAGCCCTTGATGAACATTGGGCTGTTAGAGAGGCGGTGGCGGGCCGATACGATTTAAGTGATGAGCTTATCGAAGAATTAGCCAATGATGAATATGAATATGTAAGAGGCACCATCGCCCGCAGGGGCGATTTACCGCAACATTTGATAGAGCAATTATCAGAGGATGAAGAATGGATAGTAAGATTTTTCTTAGCCCAACGGGCTGACTTACCTGTATCGGTGATGGAAACCTTATCCCGTGATGAAGATTGGGAAGTAAGGCGTACGATCGCCCAGCGAGATGATTTACTATCTGAATTAATCGAAGAGCTAGCGACTGACGAAGATTGGCGTGTCAGACATACCATAGCCCAACGAGAGGATTTGTCTCAAGATTTAGTCTATAAGTTAGGAAACGATAAATTTTATTTAGTAAGAAGTGTTATTAGAAAAAATTACGTAATTAGCCCTAAGCCTAAAGACGAAACTTTAGAAGTTTAAACCCTTCCGAAATGGAAGGGTTTTTTATAAGGAAATTAAGTAGATGAATATAGCAAAAGAGACAGAAGATTTAATTGGACTAAATGTGAATGTGCATAGAGATAAGGTAGAAATGTGTTTACTTTCTTATTGTGAAAATGAAGAGTTATTACATAATGAAATAGCGGTTGTAGCGGATGAGGAAGGTGTAATTCTATATATCGACTTAGTCGAAGATAAATATTTAGTGGATTTACTTAAAAAAACCGAAGGTGCGGTAAGTGTAGATGTGTATAGATTTCAAGAGAAATCTTCTATTAATTATGAGTTAGACCGTGATTGGTTTTTTCAAGATAAAGAAGATTTAAATAAAAAAGGATACATATACTCAAATTATTTTTATCTAACTAAAGACGGGTTATTGAAATTAGAATTTGAGGAAATTTAGCTAATGAAAATAAATGAGAAGAAAGATAATCAATCCCAAGAAATGGCTACAAAGGAAGAGAGGAAGTGCAATAAACCTTCAAAACCATTTTCAATTATCTTAATGGCGGTGGTTATCGAAGAGCTAGGCTTTTTAGCAATGATTATTTTAATAATCGTCTTAATTATTAAAGGAGTTTAGATTATGAATATAGAAGATTATGGCAAAGAAGTAAGAAGCATATTTGAGAATACCAATGAATATATTCAATATGGGTTTAGTGAAGAGGCAATAGTTGAGTATTTAGATACAGCAATAGCCAAAAAAACTTCTAAATATAGAGATGATGGGTTTTATTTACATCAAGTAGATAGTAAACAATATGTAAGTCATTTTGACCCTACCGATAATTCGATTATTAATTATGGACCTGTATTGGCTGATACATTTGAAGAACAAGTTATGTGGATACTGGAGGAGTGGAATCACCCAGAAGGAAACCTAAGAGATTTTGGATATTCAATAAGAAGTGCATTACGTTCACATGATATAGATGATATAGATTATTTAGATGATATAGAAGACAATGAATATGTAAACCTATTTATAGATGATGGGTATGCGGTTTATGCATATATGGAAAATGAAAAAGGTGAAAGGTTTTTTGATTGTGTAGATACAAGATTACGTAATAGAAATCACAAAATTATTTCTTTTGATAAGTATGAAGCAAAAGAAACTTATGATAATTTGGATAAATCGAAATATGGAGATGTAGAGTATTTTCTAGTAATAGAAAATACACACGATATAACAATGTAACCCTTCCGAAATGGAAGGGTTTTTTATAAGGAGCTATATATGAGTGAAGATTTAGAGAAGCTATCTAATGATGAACATTGGCGTGTCAGGCGTACAATTAGTATTAATTACGGAACTACCCAAGAACCTAAACCGCAAGATTTAACAATGTAACCCACTCAAGAGAGTGGGTTTTTTAATGAGATGAATAATAAAGATATAAGTGTAAGAAATATGCTTGATAAGCTAGGATTGACTAGCTTATTAAGTATTGAAGGAACGACGGAATTAATGATAAACCGCCCTTTTGAGATTTTTTGCGAAAACTCAAAAGGTGTAATTAGGTATGAAATGCCTAATCTTACGCTAGCAAGGTTATATGAATTGGCTAATGTGATGTGTGTGTATAACGGTAAAAACATTATTCCTAAAGATCCAATGCAAAGTGTGACTTTACCAGATGGAGAAAGATGTCATATAGTAATCCCCCCAGCGTGTGAAGATGGAACTGTAGTGTTTTCTATACGTAAGCCATCAGTTAGTAGATTTAGCTTGACTGATTATGTTAACTCTAATAGGTTAAGTGGATTTCAAGATGTGGCTAATGCACAAAGAACTACGGAGGGTATTCTTTTACATCAACATGAACAGCAATTATTGCAATATAAAGAGACACAGGATTTAGGTTCTTTTTTTCGACTTGCTATTGAGAAAAAACTAAATATTTGTATGGTAGGCGGTACTGGTTCTGGTAAGACTACATTTACAAAAGCATTAGCTGATTTAATTCCTCTTGATACAAGAATCATAACAATTGAAGATACACATGAGTTAGATTTACCAAATCATGTAAATCACGTACACCTTTTTTATAAAGAAAACATTACTGCAAAATCGTTAATAGCAACTTGTATGAGGTTAAAGCCAGATAGGATTTTACTTACTGAATTAAGAGGTGATGAAGCGTTTGATTATTTAAGTGCGTTAAATACGGGCCATGCAGGGGGATTAACTTCGGTACATGCAAATGACGCCGAAAGTGTTTTTTACCGTATTACTCAATTAGCTAAAGAAAGCGTGGCAGGGCGGGCGATGGATTATAACTATTTACTTAATATAGTTAGGTCAACTATAGATGTTGTATGTTTTTTTGAAAAAACATACTTAACAGAGCTTTATTACGATCCGATAGCTAAACATACTGCCCTTAAAGGAAGATAATAATTATTTAGGAAAAAATTATATGAAAGAAAAGAAAAAAGGACTAGTCGTAGTCCTTATTTTTTGGCTTGTAATAACCCTTTTAGGGTTGGCATTTGGTGGGTTTATATTTGCATTATTATCAGGAGTTAAGGTGTTTCCCAATCCCGTTATATTGTTTAAATATATGGAATTTTGGGAACTTTTTTACTATAAGATAGGTGTAGGAATTGCTTTTGTATTCTCACTATTTGGGTTGGCTTTAGGGTTTATCGTAGTAAATAAAAAGCCCCGTAGAGAATTACATGGTTCTGCTAGATTTGCAAATAGTGTAGAAATCAAAAACTTTAATCTTTTTGATGAAAAGCATAAAGACCCAGAAATACTTATAGGAAAATTTGATAATAAATTTCTTAAGTGGTCTGGAAAACAATTTGCATTCTTAGCTGCGCCTACTCGTTCTGGTAAGGGTGTTGGGATAGTAATTCCAAACTGCTTAAATTATCGTGATTCCATGGTAGTTTTTGACCCAAAACTAGAAAACTTTCAAATAACAGGAGGTTTTAGAGAAAAGGTTTTAGGGCAAAAGGTTTATTTATTTAACCCTTCAACAAAAGATTTTAGAAGCCATTGTTGGAATCCGATGAGTTATATAAGTCGTGATAAATATCGCATGGTGGGAGACGCCTTGAATATGGCAAACATTCTATATTCAAGCACAGAAAGTGAAGGCGGTGGCGGTAATTCAAAGTTCTTTGCTGAAATGGCTCAAAAGCTATTTACAGGACTTGTGCTTTATATGGTAGAAAGAGAGAATTTAGAAAAAGGCACTGATAATTGGGACGATTCAAAAGTACCTTCAATGTCATTGTTGCAAAGCTTAACAACACAGTATCCATCTGAATACTCATCGTTTGCTAATTGGATTAAAAAATGCGTAGCAGTTGATAAGAATTACTCACAAGCATGTAAGGAAAACTTGATGAGTTATGCAACAACATCAGATCAAACTGGTGCGTCTATACTTTCATCACTAGTAGCCCCACTAAGTGTATTTAGTGATCCGATTGTTCAAAGAGTAACTAGTTCAGATGATTTTGACTTACGGGAAGTAAGAAAACAAAAAATGACTATATATATTGGTATTCAGCCAAATGATATAGCTAAGTTTTCAAGACTTATTAATCTGTTTGTCTCACAATTAATATCATTGAATACAGAAGAATTGCCAGAGCAAAATAAATCATTAAAGTATCAATGTTTATTGTTGCTTGATGAGTTCGCAGCTTTAGGTAAAGTGGATATCATTGAAAAATCCGTCGCTTACATAGCAGGTTATAACTTAAGGCTTTTATTAATTTTCCAAAACATGAGCCAGCTTAATAGGATATATACAAAAGATGGTGCAAGAAGTTTGTCTACAAACTTTGAGTGCCAAATAATATATCCTCCTCGTGATAATGATGACGCTAAGGAATATTCTGAGATTATAGGGTATGAGACATATAAATCAGAAAGTAAATCTAAAAACAAAGGACAGATTGGTAGTTCCTCAACAAGTATAAGCGATCAGAAACGTGCGGTTATGAATCCAGAAGAGTTAAGACAGATGGATAAGAGCGATTGCATTATTTCAATGACGGGGATTTATCCAATACATGCTAAGAAGATTATCTACTACAAAGACCCATTTTTTAAAAAGAGATTGGGTTTTGAGCCATCACCTATTCCGTTAATTAAAGAATTTAAAGAAAGTGATGTAAATAATAGTGATAAAACCGATACTGGTAAATCGGGTGGTATTAATATTGAGCATGCTAAGCAACAAAAGGAAGAAAATCTTGAATATGTAAGTTTATTAGAACTTATGAATGATAGTGATATTGATGTTAAGGAAGTAGTAGAGGAAATTAAAGATACCTTTATAGAAATGCTTTTTCCATCACTTGATGAAGAAGAAAAGGAGAAAATTCAAAAAATCATACCAAGAATTCAGCACGCTTGTGCAACGTCACTTAAAAATACGACTGTTGAAGAAATCATTTCCATAAAAGAGGAAATTAAAGATTCAAAAAATTTAAGTAAACGTGAAAGAAAAAATGACTATGATTTTTGATAATAAACAGCTGTGTGTAAAACCCACTCAAGAGAGTGGGTTTTGTTTTTAAAGGAATGTAATATGCACTTAAAAAAAGAAAAATTAGGATATGAAGAAAGATATACTTTATCTAAAGACCCAAATACTTCTGAAGAGATCCTAAAAGGGTTGGCTAACGATGAATTTATACACGT
Organism: Taylorella equigenitalis ATCC 35865; assembly: GCF_000276685.1. Taxonomy (NCBI): domain Bacteria; kingdom Pseudomonadati; phylum Pseudomonadota; class Betaproteobacteria; order Burkholderiales; family Alcaligenaceae; genus Taylorella; species Taylorella equigenitalis. Next base: position 1,235,519 of record NC_018108.1, read on the forward strand.
TAGATACAATGTAGTTCTTAGAAGTGACTTACCTAAATCTATATTAGAAATCCTTGCTAACGATAAATCTTATTCAGTAAGGCAAGCCGTTGCCTCACGGGAGGATTTGCCCTCTTCCCTAATCCAAAAATTAGCAGAAGATATATCATCTCAAGTAAGAGAGGCTATCGCCTCACGTGAGGATTTGCCCCAACATCTGGTAGAGAAGTTAGCAGAGGATAAAAACACAAATGTAAGGCGAAAAGTTGCATGGCGAGATAACTTACCAAAAAAAATAGTAAAGCGATTAGCGAATGATAAATCATCTCAAGTAAGAGAAGTAATAGAAAGAATCCAAGGGATATATCAAGTAAAACCTAAGGAATTAGTAATGTAACCCACTCAAGAGAGTGGGTTTTGTTTTTAATGGAGAATTTTATGAAAATAGAAGAAATAGAAACTCTAAGTTTTGATGAAAAAATAGAGTTAGTACATTCTATGGAAACTTCTGAAGTACAGACATTGATTTTAGAAGAATTAGCTAACGATGAAGATTGGTTTGTAAAAACCGCAGTAGCTAGTTTTTGTTCTCTACCCTCTTCTCTAATAGAGAAGCTAGCTAATGATGAACATTGGGCTGTTAGAGAGGCAATAGCTAAGCGTAATGACTTGTCGCAAGATTTGGTTGAGAAGCTAGCGAATGATACTCACTGGGCGGTTAAATCAGCTATTGCCTCAAAAGAGGAACTATCCCCTTCTTTAGTCGAGAAGTTAGCCAATGATAATTCATGGAAAGTAAGAAAGTCTATTAGAAATAATTATCCGGAGTATTTTGAAGAAAGCCTCTAAGGTAAGTATTTAACAAGGGGGAATGTATGAAAAAGGAAGATATACGGACTGTAGAGAATATAGATGATATGAGTAATATGAGTGAAATAGCCTATTTAGAGAATTTAAGTTTTTCTAAAAAACGTGCACTAATCAAAGACCCAAACACGTCTATAAAAATAATAGAACACTTATCAAATGATAAAGATAAGTGGATTAGATATGCCATTGCATGCTTAGGCAATCTTCCCTCTGAGTTAGTCGAGAAGTTAGCCAATGATAGCGAAAAAGAAGTTAGACGCATTATTCAAAACAATTATGGAAAAACAAAAGGTTTAAAAATTTAAAGGAGTTTAAATTGAGTGAAAAATTAGATACTAAAGAAGTAGATTTAAAAAATTTATCTTATTTAGAGAAAAAAGCATTATTAAAAACCCCTAATCTTTCTATTGAGATTTTAGAAAAGTTAGCATGCGATGAAAATGAGGTAGTCAGATTTGATGTAGCAAGTCGAGAAGACTTGCCAGAACATATTGTCAAGAAACTCTCATACGATAAAAAAGAGATGGTAAGAGAAGCGATAGCTTCTCAAGCCAACTTAAGTGATGAGCTAGTAGAACTTTTAGTAAGTGATAAGTTTTCACAGGTTAGGGCAAAAATCGCCCGAAGGGATGATTTATCTCAAGATTTAATTGAGCAATTAGCATATGACAGTAATTATCATGTAAGAGAAGTTATCAAAAAGAATTTTAAAGCTACATATCAAAAAAGATTCTAAGTAAAAAATACAAAACCCCAAGACTTAACAATGTAACCCTTCCGAAATGGAAGGGTTTTTTATTTGGAGTGAAGGATATGGAAGATATAGATAAAACTACAAGGGCATTAGATTTTATAGATTCATCGGATCGTACAAATTGGATAAGAATGGGTGGCGCTATAAAAAGTGAATACGGTGATTCTGGATTTGAGATATGGAATGGCTGGAGTAAACGGGCAAGTAATTATGAAGAGAAAAGTGCAAAAAGCACATGGCGAAGTTTAAAAGAAGGGAGGATAAATATAGCCTCTCTTTTTTATGAAGCAAGAAAGCATGGTTATAAGGATATTAATAAAACTTATTCCTCTCAAGAGTTAGCCAAAAGGCAGGCAGATTATGCCCTTATAAGAAAAAAAAGAGAAGAAGAATTTAGAGCAAGCCGACTTCTAGAGGCAAAGCAAAAAGAAGAATCGATTAAAGAGAGTTTAAATCGATGGAATGATGGACTTTACTTTAGAGAAAAAGATTGTCACCCATACTTAGTAAATAAGGGCATTAATGACAAAAAAATAAGTAAGTACTTAAAGCAAGAAGGTGCAAATCTTTTAGTCCCACTTAAACGGTATGGATCAGTGGTAGCAATACAGACTATTAGTCCAGAAGGTGTAAAACGCTTTAACAAAAATGCAAGCGTTAAGGGCAATTTCCTAACTTTAGGCAATTGGCATAAAGCCAAAGAGAAAGGAGAAATCCTTTTATGTGAAGGCTTCGCAACGGGTGCAAGTCTTCATCTGGCAACTGGAAAAGATGTTGCGGTTTGTTTTACGGGCAACAACATGGTTGAGGTTGCAAAAGAGTTTGAAAAAGCAAACATACAAATCTACGTCTGTGCAGATGTAGATAGATCAAATGCTGGGTTTAGGTACGCTGAAAAAATTAAGAAATTTAATCCAAAAGCAGAAATTATCTTCCCAGAATTTACAGAAAAAGAGTTATCCGCCCCCAATCCCCCAAGTGACTTTAACGACTTAGCTCAACTACGTGGACTAGAGGAATTAAAGACATATTTTATTAAACCCCAAGAAATGGAGATGTGCTTATGACAAAACAGAAAAGTTATATATCAAGATACTATCAAGGCGAAAATTGGAAAAGTGTAAAAGAGGAATTTCAAACCCCAAGCTCTTATGCTTCACGCTTATTTACTGATATTAGATATCAGGAAAACGATAAAGGAGTTAGAGGTGTAGATTTAGAAAAATGGGTTAAAGAGAACAAAGAGAAATACCCAAAACTTTATGATGATTTAGAAAGTTTAGGAGAAAAAAGAGAGAATCTTTATAGAACCCGTCTAACTGGTAATCCAGTTAATGATGAACATTTTCAAGACCAGCTTTACTACGTAATGAAATGTGCCAAATCCCATGTGTTATTTAATCAAGAGGTTGAAAAAACAATTGCACGTGAACAGGAATTAGCACCTAAAGATTTAACTCAAAAAGAGGTTAAAAATGAAAATCATATTGATGTTTCAAGCATGTTAGCTCAAGTCTCACGTCCATCAGAGGCTCAAATCAATTCATCAGTTAAGGCTGATTTTGATGATGACGCAAGATTTGGAGATATCACAACAATTGGTGAAATCCCAAGTGAACTAATTGTGAAATTAGATGATTTAAAAGGAATTGAGAATAAGGATATAAAACAACTTGCAAAAGCAAGTATTGCTATTGATATGTTTAATGCCGTAATTGATACGATTGATAACAAAAAAAGGGATGACGTAAAGAGAAACTTTACTGAAACTCTGCAAAAAGCCCTTGATAACAATAAGATAAATCTACCCCCTGCCTTTAAAGAAGTATTAGAGAAAAGAGAGAGACAAATCCTTGAAAAAAGAAATCAAGCTCAAAAAGCTAAGTCTCTTAATAAAGATTATGAAGAACCTGTAAGGAACTATCCAACTATAAACATGGTTAGATAGATATTTTTTAATTTTGCCCATAAGAGATGATGGGCATTCAGGTGGTGTAAGTGTAAATACAATTCAAAAGTCGATGGCGGTGAAGGTGCACTATACACATTTGACTAACTTACATTCAAACTTTTTCACTTCTTAGGCCCCCTCTTTAATTAGAGGGGGATTTTTTTATGGGAAAAAATAATATGCAAAAGTCAATTAAATTAAATAATTTTTCTGAAAAAGAAATAGAAGAACTTCAAAAGATTGCCCTTATAAAAACTGGCAAATCCTCCCTTCCTAGTTTAGTAAAAGTATTGCTAAAACAAGAATTAAAAAATCAAAACATTATTACCAATAATAAATACATTGGCTCTAAAACTAATGATGTTGTGAAAATCAGATTAACTAAGGAAGTAAAAAAGGTATTAGAAGCTAATGCTCAAATTGAAGGAATTACAGTCAATAAATATATCGTAGCCCTTCTTAATAATTCTTTAGTTAAAAATGCCCCTAAGCATTTAACATTTTTACAAAGACAGGAATTAAAACAAAGCAATTATCAACTCTATCAAATCGGAAATAACATAAACCAAATCGCTAAAAAACTAAATTCCGAAGGCTTTACAACTAGTGATGAAATAAAAAAATGGTGTAAAGACTTAGTTAACTGGAAAGAATACTTTGACCTACACAAAACAAAGGTAGGCAAACTGATATCAGCAACACCAATCCTTTAAGGAGAATGTAATTATGGCAGGATTAAAAGGCGAATCAGCACGTAAAAAAGCTGAAGATTTATTATTTGGCTACTCTAAAGCTGTTTATACAAAGCCCTCACGCCCGTCTTCATCACGCCCTAAAAAAACATACTCACCTAAGAGAGGGACTTTTAAAAGCGGTAAATCTGCTGTTAAAAACTTAGTTTATGCTTCTAAAAAATCACCAGAAGTCACTGTAAAGGTAACGCGCCCTAAAGGTAATAGTGCAAAAACCATTAAGGGTGTTAAAAACCATCTAGATTACATCTCAAGAAATGGAAAACTAGAACTAGAAGATAAAAATGGCAATAAACACTTAGGTAAGGGTGTAACTAAAGCTATAACCAAAAACTGGAATGAAATCGGATTAATTAAAGATGAAGCTAATAGAAAACAACACCTTAGTATAGTACTGTCAATGCCAAAAGGAACTGATAAAGAAGCCCTATATAAAGCAAGCACTAATTTTGCAAAAGATTTATTTAGTGATAATCATGAATATGTATTGGCACTACACACAGACACTGAAACACCACATGTTCATTTAGCTGTAACGATGATGGGACACAATGGTACTAGACTTAATCCCAGAAAAAATGATTTGTTTGAGTGGCGTGTACTTTTTGCAGAAAAATTAAGAAATGAAGGTATTGAATGTTGTGCAACAAAGAGAGTACACAGAGGTATAACCCAAACACAAAAAAGTGGTATTGTTAAAAGAATTGATGATAGAGGCGATTACTCTTTTGTTAAACATATGCAAGCTATTAACCTTAAAGAACATATAAAAAACGGTACATTTCCTACTAATGAACTGATTAAGAATCAGCAATTCTCAAGAGAGGAAATAGTAAAGGGATATAAAATTTTAGCTAGACAATTGTTTTTAGAGGGTGCGAAAAAAGAAGCAAAAGCTATTAGCACTTTAAGTAAAGAAATGGAAAACAAATCGTTTACCACTCAAGAACAAGAAGAGTTTTTTAAGGCAAAAAAAGGTGAATTTACTAACACCTTTAATGTGTATAGTGCTTTAGAGGATATAAAAAATATAACCAATAAAGATGATATTTTTAATTATCTTAAAGGTAAAAATTTAAGCGATACTCAACTAAAACAATTATCAAAACATTGTTTTATTACGGGCAACAAAAAACAAGCAAGTATAGTTAGTAAATACGCTAAAGAAATTAGTCTTCTAAAGGATATTGAGTTAGTACTTTAAAGAAATAAGTAGTATCTTTTTATATACAAAATTATATTGTTTTTAGGTTTAACTTTTCTTTTTATTATTAATATGTTATAAGTATATTTAGTAACTAAACCGTTTAGGTGATTGTATGAATACTGAATTTAAATTTCTACCTATAGATAAACCCAAACTTGTTTCTATTGAACCCAATAAACCTATTAATTCTATTCAACCAAGAATACAAGAGACTCAAAAATCCATACCTAAAGAAGTCCTAAATTCTATACCTAATGAGGTCCAACAACCTGTGTTTATTGAGTCTCAAAAACCTGTTTCTATAGCTACAAAAAAACCTAAACCCTTACGCAATCAACCTGTACCTAATAAGGTGCAAAATCCTACACCTATTGAGTCTAATAATTCATCTTATATTGAAACCAATAAAGAGATGAAAAAGGCTATAGTACAAGCTAATAAAGACTTAAAAAGAACCGAATATGGCGGAATACTTTTTATAATTTATATATTAACATTTGGTGTTGTACTTGGATGTTCTATTTGGGCTGGTGTTGAGTATATTCATCAATACATTTCCCCCCATCCTAGGAACATAGATTATGAGATACCTAAGTTAATTATTTTTGTGCTTTTAGGTTTTTACTTATCTGGAATAATATTTTATATATTTCCTGTTCTGTTTGCATTAATAACATTTGCCATAATTACTGGATATGGCTATCTGTGTTTTACCTACCTAACCGCTTGGTGGGCTATCTTACTATTTATAGTAGGCACTCTAATAATTATAGGCTTTCATACAGAGTCTATCTATACCTACGAATTTAAAGAAGAGATGGAGATCCAGTAGCTTTATACCCTTCTACTAACCGCCTCCAGCAAAACTAGGAAGCGGTTTTTTTTACTTCTACATATCCTCTCTCTAACCTTCCACACTCATCCCCATCCCCACTTCCAAACCTTAACTTCCAAGTCGATTTTAATCTCAACCCTAACCCTCTCTTTCATACTTCCAAGCACGTTATTAAAAAAGGAATAGCCCGTTGGGCGTTTGCGGTAGCAATTTTACCTTTTGCTTGAAAAGCAAAATTATTTTGCACTGACAAACAAAACTTGTTTTTGTTTGAAAGGGTGCGAAATGGCACCTAGTGCCTATCCTGCATATAGTACTTTTTCTCTTATATTTATATTGGATTTTTTCCGTTTTTTTTTAATTTTGAAGGGATTTTGAGGGATTTTGGGAATTTTTATTAAAGAAATCATTGATAAATCATTGTCAAATCATTGTCAAAGCATTGGAAATTTCAATAAAGTATTGTCAAGTTATTGTCAAAATTATTAAATTCTTGTCAGGATTACTGTTTATTCACAATTTATTGTCAGTTGTTTTGATAAATTATTGTCAAGACTATTACTAACTAACAAATCCTTAATAACAAGTTAAATAAATCATTGTCAAATCATTGTCAAAGTATTGGAAATTTCAATAAATCATCGATAGGATTATTAAACTCTTGTCAAAAAATTAGTTATAATTTCAATCATTGGATAAATCTTACCAAATTTTGAAAGGATATAATCATGAATATAACTGTAAAAGAATTTATGGATCAAACAAAATGTTCCAAAGCCTCTATAAATAATAGACTTAGTGAATATATTAACGAGATTAAAGAACTTAGGGAAAATGGATATACATTTAACAATATAGTTAAATTTTTATCATTAAATGGTATTAATACTACAGTCAGTAATGTCCAATATTTCTACAAAAAGCATATTGATAAAACAGATCATCCTAAAGTTGACTATGAGAACATGTCTTTAATACAAAAACTTAGGCTTCAACTTGCTGAAAAGAAACGCCTAGAGGCACAACAGGGTAACCAGGTCAATGATAATAAAAATACACAAGAAACTAATATTTCTGAACAAAAACCTACAGTAAAAACTGATATTAATAATTCCCTTTTTAATACTGAAAAAGATAAACAAGTAGTAACCAAAAGACCACCAGAACAAATACAACAAGATAAAGAAAGACTAGGTGATAGGTATGACGAAAGATATGCAGAAAACGGTGGCGAATATCGTCCAAAATGGTCTACTTTTACTAAAGAAGATATATTCTAATAAATTTGTTACGTTGTGTTTTTTATCTGTTTGGTTTTTAATATATTGTTGTTTAATATATACTTAATTATTTTGTGAGGAATCGAAAATGAAACCATCAGATGAAGCTATTAAATTTGTTGAAGAAAACAAAAACAATATCAAACGCAATATGTTACACCCTTATCTTAATGATATTGAATATTTAAGAAACAATAAAATAACTATTGTTGGAATACAAAAATTTCTTAAAAACTTAAAAGGTGTAGAAACATCTACTGCTACTATTAATAAATTTATTAAGAAGTTTATTGAAAATAAAAATTGATATGAATTACAAAACAAAAATATTAAATTTGTTATAATTTAAAAGCATGCTTAAAAATGAAAGTAGAGCAAAACGGTTTAAATTCCAAAGATAAAGAAACTTTTCAATATATATCTGGATGGGAAGCCTTAAACATCAAAAATGAGAAAGGTTTAACAGCCGATTGGCATCCACTAAATTATTTTCAAAAGAATAAGCCCTTTAAGTTATACACCCTTGACAAAAGTATGCCCTTAGGTACTAAGGGCATAAAACTTAGATACATACCATTTCTCAAAAAGCAATATTATGTTGCCTCTTTTGCTAGAGCAATTGCTGATTTAGTTTATTTTGATGATAGTTATGGTTTAAAAAATTGTGTATACGATTTTTTAGATGATGAAGATACCAATGAGCTTTATTCGTATTTGAAAATAATTAATCAAACAAAAAACGTTGAACAATTCATGAAATATGAATTAACAAAACTTTACTTTAGGGATAAAAACTATGCTTGAATATCAAAGTGACCGAATAAATCTTATAAAAGAAATCTTACCTCTTTTAGGTGATAAATATATTTTAAAAGGCGGAACTGCTTTATACCTTTACTACGGTTTAGATAGGTACTCTGAAGATGTTGACTTAGATAGTAAAACATCAAATATGAACTTTATAAATATGTTAAAAAATCACAGAGAATATAAAAACTGGAATGTAACGATTAAAAAAAATACAGAGACAACTTTTAGATTAATGATAGATTACGGAGCGGTATCAAAGAAAGGTGCATACCCCCTTAAAATTGAAGTTAGTTCAAGAAATACTCAAAGGTTAAGAGATTTTCCTTCTTTATATCATAAACATGGCAATGTCAATGTCTACGATATAGACGAACTAATCCACATGAAGACTTCCGCATTCACTGGTAGAGATAAAGTTAGAGATTTATATGACTTGAATTTTCTATTTCAAAAATACCCAGAAGGTTTCTCTGAATCCTTACTAAAAGTAATTATTCCGAAACTTTATTATAGCGGGGAAGAAGAGTTAGATATTTTATTAGAAGATGAATTCAAAAAACATAATTTATCTATTAGTAACTCTTACGATTTTAAAAACTTCACAGAAAATTTAGAAAAAATTATGACTGAAAGATTAGTTTTTTTAGAAAAATCAAAATCTATCGTTTCCCCAAAACCACAAGATATAACAATGTAACTATATATATCAGTCTCTAAAATTGATTTATTAAGGTTTTTTAAAGAATTCTACTTTCAAGATAATCTTCCAGATTCGGCTACAAAAACCTTTTTCTACCCTCTTCTCACACACACCATCTCAAAAATAAAACCCCTAAAATTTTTAAACTTAGAAATAAAGAAAACCGATTTTAAACGGTTAAATTTAAACGATTCAACCATTACCTATATCATCATAGCCATACACCTTAAACTTTTGAATTTTGACCGTTTAAAATGCGTTTAAAAGGCATTTTAAACTTTAAAAACCTTTCGATTTTTGAAAAAATTTTTGGGGCCGAAATTTTTTAGCTTAGTATTGTGTATAGAAGGTATACACTATCCTCTTTTAACTTAGTATTGTGTGTAGAAGGTATATACTATCCTCTATAGTATGAGAAAAAAGGGTGACCTCACTCCTCAAATTAATATACTGCTTATAATTTTCTCCACGTCCCCCTTCTACTTCTTATTACGTTCTTAATGTAATTACTATTAAAAAAAAGAATATGTTTATATTAACCTTTCTTCATAATGTATATTGTTTTGTAAGTTGTCTTGTAATAACGTCTTGCCCCAAAAAAAATTTAGCGTAACCATTTGATTTTTAAGGATTTTTTAAAAGTTATCCACAGATTTGCGGTACAGTTATGCCATCGGTGCGGTACAGTTATGCCATCGGTGCGGTACAGTTATGCCATCGGTGCGGTACAGTTATGCCATCGCCCGAAGGGATTAAAAAAGATAAGGATTTAAAGCGGATAGTATTGCCAACTTCCACTTATTTTATTAATTAGAAATAAAAAAAACCTCTTAATAGAGGGTTAAGATTGATTTAAAAGTTTATTATCCAACTAGCTTTCCGCCTTTAACATTTAATTGAAGTTTTTGACAAAAATCCTTTTGATTAGCACCAAGATAAATATCTTTGGATTGAGTTTTTACGGCTTGTGTACATATCCAAGCTAGTAAAAGCCTAGGATAAGTTCCATAAGGTAAGCCATCTTTTGTTCAATGTTTTTTAAGTTTAGATTCATAGAAATTTTGCAAGGTATACCTGACACAAATTATGTGTAATAGATTTATTAATATCAACTACTTGATTACATAAAAACAAAACAAAAATGTTATTCATAAATTATTAAATACTCTTAAATAAGGATATAAACATGTTTAATATGAATGATAGATTGCAATTAGCAATGAAAGAAAGAAATGTAAAACAAGCTGATTTGGTTAGAATCACAGGTTTATCAAGATCTTCAATTTCAGCATGGGTAACCGGCTCTACCAAAACTCTTAGAGGAGAAAATTTGTTGAAAGTGGCTAATTTCTTAGGTGTTAACTTGGATTGGTTGACTTATGGTATAGGACAAATGGATTCAACATGGCCTTTTAGACGTGTCACCCCTAACCAGTTAAATTCACTTTCAGAAGAACACCTAGAGGAAATAGAGGAAATTATTCTTTTAAAACTTTCTAGAAAATATAAGTACCTCTCTAACAACAACTCACATAAGTTGTAACCTAACCAATGCATAAATTTTTTAAAGCAATATATTGACAAATAAGTAGGTTTTGACTAACATTCAAACTGTTATGCTCTTTAACAGTTTGAAAACCACCCCATTACTCTAATTTTTTAGAGTGATTTTGCCAATGGGGATATTGTCTCTGCTAGATTTGTGTGTAATTTAGCGGGGATAAAGGCGGTTAGCGGTCAGCCTAAATGACGGAATTGAGAAGATTCGTATGTAACAAAAATTCATATCGCTATTCATTGTCTGGCACACAATAAGCCGAAATGTCCGATGTGATGGCTTCTAATAATCACGATCGAAATAGCTTCGACCAACTTTGAATTTTGGGAACGACGGAACGAAACGATGTAAGCGGAATGATGGCAGTATAGTCTCTGCCCTATATTTTTAAGAAGTCTTTATATTTAAAATAGATAGAGACTTCTTACAGATGTAGATATATTGTGAATTTTTAGAGCGTGATATTGACTTCATAACTTAAATATATATACAATGTGTGAGCAGTTAAAAATTGGTGACGTACTGCCTTAACGTACGGTTAAATTCATTGGTGACGTACTGCCTTAACGTACGGTTAAATTCATTGGTGACGTACTGCCTTAACGTACGGTTAAAAAATATTTAACTGTTAGGGCAATCTCTTTGATTGCCCTTTTTCTATTATGAAAATTTATAACATTAACGACGAATATATAAAAAAGTTAGCTTCGGTAGATACTAAAGTTTCTCATATTAAAAACAAAAGGCCTTATGTTGGAGTAGTTTTTGAGATTCATAATTTTCAATATTTTGCCCCTCTATCTTCAAAGGATTTTAGAAATAAAAAATCAAATGATACTTTTCATTTAATTTCCGAATCTGAAAATTTAGGAGTTATTCATATTAATAATATGATTCCAGTAATTAATCTTAATATGATTTCTGAAATAGATATTAATAACATTAAAAATATTTCTTATAAAAATCTATTAGATAACCAAGCTAGGATACTGAGAAACGAAACTTTTACTAATATCTTAATTACTAAAGCAGAAAGCCTTTACCAATCTGTTACAAAGGAATCAAATATTAATCGTCAAGATAGGTTTTATAAAAAATTATCTAATGATTTTAAAAATCTTGAGGAATACATATTAAAAATTGATATATCCGTCCCTACATTATAAAAATATCCTTATTAGGGGTAGAACCTGAGTTTATTATCCAACTAGCTTTCCGCCTTTAATCGTTAAAAATTCTGAGTCATGTTCTATCACAGAACTAAAATTAATGATTTCATCAATTTTATTAAGAGAGGTTAGAAATCTTTTTCTAAAATTACGCAGTGCCTCTTGATTAGCTTTATCAGTTTCCTCTGAATATTCCCCATATCCAGATCCAAATTGTGATTGTAAGTCACACCATTTAATTTTTACTGGTCTACCCCCAGAAGTATATATAGAATATGCACGATAAGCGGCCCAAACATAAGCGTCGATAGCCATGGGTGATTTACGAAGTGCATTTAACACGTTCATGTCAATTGGTACTGGATTAGAAATTAAGTCATCAAAAAACTCTTGTGTAAGTTTGATATGAGCTTCCCATTCCCCTTTTTGTGGTTGCCAAAATTGAAAAGAAGTATCCGCTAATACTAAGTTTTTCCAAGCACTAAAGTTTTCTTTAGTGTTGTTATATTCCACCCTAAAAATAGCTTTAAATAACTTCTCTGATTGTTCTTTAAGTAGTGCAATTGAACTTCCCCCTTCTATATTTAATTGAAGTTTTTGACAAAAATCCTTTTGATTAGCACCAAGATAAATATCTTTGGATTGAGTTTTTACGGCTTGTGTACATATCCAAGCTAGTAAAAGCCTAGGATAAGTTCCATAAGGTAAGCCATCTTGTGGCTTAGCAAATACTGACAATGTGAATAAACCATTAGTTCTTTCATAATAGTTAGTATTAATGTTTGAGTGTGGAAGTGAAATTTGAGCAAGGGTTCTATTGTTAAACCCTAAATTTTGTTCAATGTTTTTTAAGTTTAGATTCATGATTCACATTAAGATAAAGATTGACTAAATCCCTGCCTAATTAGTTCGTTAATATTTTTTTCACTAAGCATAAAAGTACCTATTGAAAACTATATTTTATTACTTAAGTAATAAGAAAATCAATCCTAAAGTAATAATGAAAAGGTGTAAAAATTAAACATGAACGGATTAAACGCTACTCTTGGGGACAGAGTTAAAATCGCCCGAATTAACTCTAAGTTAAGTCAAATTGATCTTGCTAAAAAAACAGGATTATCACAAGGTACGATTGCTCACATTGAAAATGGTAGAAATCGTGATACCAAACACTTAATGGATTTAGCAAAAGCTCTTAGTGTACGAGCAGAATGGCTTTATTATGGAGAAGGCAATGTAAAAGACACATGGCCTTTCAGAAGAATTTCTCAAAATGAATATCTTCAGCTTAATGAAGTTTTAAAAGAAGACATAGAAGATTACGTCCAACTTAAATTATCTAAGTTAAAAAAATAAAACATAAGTATTGTTTAAATACTACTATGCACTAAAAAAAATACTTAAGTATTGAAATAAAATATTTCCTATGTAATAATCAAACTGTTATGCTCTTTAACAGTTTGAAAACTGCCCCATTACTCTAATTTTTTAGAGTGATTTTGCCAATGGGGATATTGTCTCTGCTAGATTTGTGTGTAATTTAGCGGGGATAAAGGCGGTTAGCGGTCAGCCTAAATGACGGAATTGAGAAGATTCGTATGTAACAAAAATTCATATCGCTATTCATTGCTTGGCACGCAATGAGCCGAAATGTCCGATGTGATGGCTTCTAATAATCACGATCGAAATAGCTTCGACCAACTTTGAATTTTGGGAACGACGGAACGAAACGATGTAAGCGGAATGATGGCAGTATAGTCTCTGCCCTATATTTTTAAGAAGTCTTTATATTTAAAATAGATAGAGACTTCTTACAGATGTAGATTTAAACCCCAGTAAATAGGGTTTTATTTTTGAGTGTGAGTTTATTTTTTTTCACATTTTTAAAAGAGTGAAAATATGAAAACAGATACATTCGCAAAGGCTCAAAGCTTACCAGAAGTAAATGTAGTAAAACAACTTCAACTTCTATCAAAAGAAGATGTAGCAAAGATTCTTAGTGTCTCAACTAAGACAATCAATAATTGGATATATAAGGGATTTATTCCGCCCCCAGATATAAGATCAAAAAGATTAGTTAGATGGAAATTAAATAATCTTGAGAAGTTTTTAGATGATCCGATTAAGTGGCGTGATACTAATACTAATGAATCTAAATTACCAAACCTTTAGATACTAAAAGGTTTCCCCATAATTGCCATACTTCTTTTTGATGTTCTAATTGCTTTGAGTGGTTATACGCTCTCTCAACTTGATTGCCAACACTATGTGCTAAACACAATTCAATAATGTATCTTTTATCAGGATACTTAGTGTTTAATATAGTACTTGCAAGTCCTCTAAAGCCGTGTATATCTTGTCTTTTTTTATATCCTAATGAATTAAGTATCTTATTCATGGTTCCGTCGGATATAACGCCTTTATTGCTTACATTTGGAAAGAGATTTTCAGAGTATCCAGTTAGAGGTTTTAGCTTTTCTAAAAGAGAGATTGCTTGAGTTGATAGCATTATTTGTCTCTCAAGTATGCCAGCTTCTTTATGATGTTTTATTCCCTTCATTCTTTCACTTGGAATATTAAGAATACCTTTTTCAAGATCTAAATCAATCCATTTAGCATATCTTAGTTCAGAGGCTCTAGGAAATAACAAAATCATAAGTTTTAAGGCAATTAGAATATAAGGTTTAGAATTAGAAGTTTCTAAATCATTAAATAATTTAGGCAATTCCTCTTCATCTAAATGAGGATGTGACTTTTGGATATATTTAGTTAAGTATTTCTTAATACTTGGTGAGTAGCAAGAGTATTGAATTGATCCCTTATCAACAGCAAAATCCATAACGCCTTTGATAACACTAAGCACATTTTCGGGTACAGATTTTGGGGCATTTTTATTTAGATCTAAAATTAAATCTAAGATATCCGCCCTTTCAATATATTGAACCTGCATGCTTCCTAAAGTAGGTAAAACCCAGTTTTCAAGTATTCCTCTAAGTTTAACAATCCGCCTTGGTGCAACGTTAGGAGTGAGAATTTCTAAATACTCTTTAGATAATTCACTAAAGGTGTGAGTTTTTTTGATTACGGTTTTTTTTCTTGGATTAGGGTCAAACCCTTCTTTTAATAATTCCTTTACCTCTAAAGCACGCATTCTAGCTTGAGATAAAGAGACTTTAGGATATTGTCCAATTGTGAGAACCTTGCGTTTACCTTCCCAGTAATAAGCAATTCTAAAGGTTTTAGTTCTTGGAGGACGTAGTTCTAGATACAATCCGTAACCATCAAAAACCTTTTTAGCCTTATCAGTTACTGGTAAAGATTTAATTAAAAAATCAGTTAATCTTCTCATTTTTTCCTCTTAAAAATCCTTAAAAATCACACTGATTTTAGGTCCCATTTGTTACCATTTTTGTTACCATTTTTGGTTTAGTTGTAGGGGGTAATAAGGGGCATTAAGAGGTAATAAAGTTAGTTAAAAAACCCTTGCAACTATATGATTTTTAAAAAGAAAAATTTTACTAAAAGTCACTAAAAGTTATTAAAAGGAAATATGGGGAAAATTGGGAATGGGGTGGCTGATGGGGCTCGAACCCACGACACCTGGAATCACAATCCAGTGCTCTACCAACTGAACTACAGCCACCATTGGCATAGAAATGAAATTTTAATGCTAAATAGACAACAAAATCAACTAAATTGGCTTTTAAATTTAATATAATTCTAGTTATGTTGCAAAAAAAATAATATAATAACCTCCTTTAAGAATCCCCGTAGCTCAACTGGATAGAGCACTCGCCTTCTAAGCGAGGGGTTGTGAGTTCGAGCCTCGCCGGGGGTGCCAGATAATCCTTTCAAAAACAAGCTATATCTTGAAACTTATTAAATATAGATATGGCTTTACCCACAGTTTTACCAACATTTAATAAAAAGTGCCTAATATTTTTTTCTATTTTTTTGAGTTGCGGTTTTCGATTTCTAAATGAAATTGATTTACGAAGAAAATCCAATCAATCTTCGTAATTAATTCCTGTTTTAGTTATGAATGCAAAATGTTCGGTTAGCTATAAAAACAGAAGCAATTTAACTCAACAAAAATTGACGGGCAAATTTATATTTTTGAAGTCGTCTTAAATCACTGTCTGTGATCGCCTTTAAACGACCTAAATCCATGTTATGTTCTAAGTCAGCAAGTTTAACCACCCTTGCTATATTATTGTTTTTAACTCTGGTTATATAATCCTTGTATTTTTCCTTATGACGTTTGGTTATAGCTTCTACGGCCTGAGCCACTTCAGTACCAAATATGTCAGAAATTTCTTCAATCGTAATATCAGTATCTTCAACAGAATCATGAAGCCACGCAACTGCTTGGACAATTTCCGAATAATCTAGTAGCTGTTCAGCTACAAACTTTAAGTGATTAACGTATGGAGCACCAGAGATATCAACCTGATTTGAATGTAACTTGTAAGCTAAGTCACGGGCTTTTTTTACTAACTCTCCCAAATACAATTCCTATTTTATTTTTATGAATACGGTTTTTTAAAATATTGATAACCTAATTATGTTTTTTTGAAAATGTATCAAAAACTTAATCAAAGCAGTCTATATCATCACATTTTTTATTGACAAAATAAGCGTTTGAAAATTGCCAATAACAACTTGCAGGGCTTAAGGAAGGGATATTATGGAAATAAAAAAGCCAGACTAATTTCTGTCCGAAAGTCTAGCTAATTTTTGACAAGATACACCTATCCCATCGGGCTATAATAATATACAAATTTCCAAAAAAATCAAGCAAAGTAAATTTTTAAAAAAATATTTTTACTGTTGTGGTTTTTTTCAATTAAGAGAAATTATATTCAAAATATGAAGATAACACTTGCTATTAATTATTCATTAATGAATATTAGTACCTAAAGAGTGAGGGTAACTCACTCATTAGGCAAAGCCACAAAGCCTTACAACCAGGGGTTAACTTTTGGGAGTATTAAATGAGAGAACTCATTTTGATACTTACTTTAATAAGAATAGTAATAGAGTTGGTCTCAACAATTCTTGAAATACTAAATTAAAGTAGACTTAAGGGGAAAGCCAAAGGCAAGTACCCTTATTTCCCTGATAGCCTAACACCAAATTAATGAGGATATCAATATGGAAAACACAAAACAAAACTATAACACTAACAGTCAAAGCCCTGCTAGCAAAGCTGCTAGGCAGAGAACAGCTCACGAATATGATAAGAAAATGATTGAGCTAGGTTTGATAAAAAAATTGGTCTCAGGTTGCCAACTGAAGTTTATGAAGCCTTTGAAAGCCTTTCATCTGAGAAAGGCATGACACGTCCAGCTTGTTTAAGAATGCTTATTGAACATTACAGAAACACAGCACAGAAACACTAACCTGTCTTGGCGACGGGTTTCTTGTGTCAATTGTCAAATTCCTCCTAAGGGAATAGTCTATTAAATTAAGTAACTTCTTTTATATTACAAGGATTAATTCAAAAAAACAAAAAATATTTAAGTTACATATTAATCAAGTATTTCTAATAGTACTATTAGACCCTGGCTATGATTGACCATGTTAAGTTGTTATTTTCAATTAAATTAAAGACTTCAAAAAATTTCTAAATCCTTAATACAAATTTATTACAGTCCATAATTATTTAGTTAAACTAATTCATTATTTTACTTTGTCAAAATTATGATTGATAACTCTAGCTATCCTGTTTTTAAAGGTAGTCTTGTTGCGATGATTACCCCAATGACTCCTACGGGAGATATAGACAGGGAGGCCTTTAAAAGATTGATAGATTGGCATGTAGAGGAAGGCTCTGATGCTTTGATTATTGTTGGAACTTCTGGAGAATCACCTACCATCGATTTCCAAGAGCATGTTGAATTGGTAAAACTAGCTGTTGAGCATTCAGATGGGCGCATACCAATTATCGCAGGCACAGGTGGTAACTCTACCAAAGAAGCAATTTTCTTAGCTAATCATGCTAAACAATCTGGAGCTACTGCAGGTCTATCTGTTGTGCCTTATTACAATAAACCTACTCAAGAGGGACTTTATCAGCACTACAAAGCTATATCTGAAAACTCTGATCTTCCTATAATTCTTTATAACGTCCCTGGTAGAACTGTTATTGATATGAAAAATGATACTGTTCTAAGACTGGCAGAATTACAAAATATTATTGGGATAAAAGATGCTACAGGTGATTTATCACGCATTACTGAACTTGTTTCACACAAACCCGAATATTTTCAAATATATTCTGGCGATGATCCCACTGCAGCTGCTTTAATACTGATGGGGGCTCAGGCGAATATTACGGTAACGGGTAACATTGCTCCCAAATTAATGCATGAACTGTGCTTTGCAGCTCTAGAGTGGGATATAACTAAAGTTAGAGAAATTAGTTCAAAACTTGATCATCTAAATCATCTTTTATTTATGGAACCAAATCCCATACCTATAAAATATGCGGTTCACAAAATAGGCAAATCTCAATTAGGATATAGATTACCTTTAACTCCTATTTCAGAAGGTCTAGCTAGTAAAATTGACCTAGCTTTAAAAAATTTAAATTTGATTTAATACAGGCTCTATATGAATATAAAAAATAAAACACTCATACTATCTGCCCTAATAGCTGGGTTTGTTCTTGCTGGCTGTGAATCTACAGGCGAATTACTGCCAGAAAAAGAGGTAGATTATAAAAGTGCAGTGAGAGGAGACCCTTTGTCATTGCCACCTGATTTATCTTCGGCAGCCATTACTCCTCAATACTCAACTAGAGATGGTCAAGCTTCTGCTCTAACATTTAACGAAGCCCTAGAAAAGGACAAAGCTAACAAAGCTAAAGGAAATGTAGTACTTCCACAAAGCGATAATATGCGCATTATTTCTGAAGGGTCTAGACGCTGGTTACAAATTGATGCTGACCCTAACGACGTTTATCCTTTGTTATTGTCTTTTTGGGGTGATTTAGGTTTCACTATAGATCAAGATAGACCAGAAGTTGGAATTATCCGTACTGACTGGGCAGAAGATAGAGCAAAAATTCCTGATACACTTCTTCGTAGGACATTGGGTAGCATTATCGATAACGTGTACGATAGTGGAGAACGTGAACGATTTACTACTCGTATTGAGAGGGTTAACGGTAGGTCAGAAGTGTTTATATCAAATGAGCGCATGGAAGAAACTGCAATGGACAGAAATCAAGACACATTTAAGTGGCTTCCTGCTCCAGAAGATCAGGATTTAAATGCCTTAATGCTTGCTCGCTTGATGAAGCATCTAGGTGCTAGCGATTCATTAGCTCAAACCGCTTATCAGGGCATTGATTTCAAAAAATCTAAAAAACAAAAAGAAGATGAAAGAATCCAAAGAGCTAAGGAACGCGAAAAAGCTTATAAGGAAAAATTAAAAGAGGAAAAAGCTAATGCTAAATCTGCAAAAGCTTCCGAAATGTCAGATATAAATTCCTCTACTACGGAAGCACCAGTTATTACGGGCGGTCCTTCTACTACACCTATATCTAAAGAAGAAAAAGTAGCTCAAATCGTCAACTCTTCACGTCCTGTGACTTTTAATCCAGATGATGTGGCATTAGAGCTTCCTCATAGTGGTAATAGTTTTGAGGTAGTAAAAAATGCCATAACTAAGGCAGGTTTTAATGTTCAAAGTCTAAACGCCTCTAGCAAGACGATTGATATCTTATATTTAGATACTGATACTGGAGAAAAAAGAGAGGCATCTAACCCTCTAAGTAGATTGTGGGGAGACAAAGGTAATCTGACCCCTCTTCCTTACAAGATTGTTGTTAACGACGAGGCAACCAGAAGCTTTATAAGGGTTATGGATCCAAAGGGAAGTCCTGATAACTCAAACACAGCTAAGCGAATTCTTACTGTAATTAACGATAATCTGTAATTAGCCTAAATTAAGACTCCAATTGAAAAAGTGGAGTCTTTTTTTTCCTATATAATCTAGAAGGTACCAAAAAGTAACGGAGCAGTAACATATGAGTGCATTACTTAGAAGTGGTGAGCTAAAAAATTACACGGCCTTAGGTCAAGATGGGCAACCTGTATATACCGTTGCCACCCAGTTCAGAAATGCCGTTAAATTTAAGTGCGGTGAGAAATTCGCAAATTTCCTTGCTGTTCCACAACGAAATGAAATTGGCAATGTTATCGATTGGTACGTTCCATTTGAGAGCTCAAGAGCTGATGGATCACATCAGATAATCCCTTGGACTTCTGCTACTGATGAAGAGCGACAAGTTGCACTTGCTGAACTTGAAGATTTCAAAATCAAAATGGAGCAGTTAGGTAAAGATTTTGCAAAATCAAGCAGTAATGATCAGCAGATATTTTCTAGGCTTCTTTACTTGCCAAATGGTGATTTAAAAGATCAATTAACTGCTATTAGATTTCCTAATAATGAGCATATCTACCTAGTTGATGGTAGACCTGTTATTACATTCTGGGGTTTTATTGATAAAAACCGAGCCCCATATTCGGATCCATTCATACAATTGCATTCAAATTTTCAACCTGTTCAGCCGTCACCGACAGTGGCCGTTCCTGCGGCATTGCCACCTAAGAAAAGCTATTGGTTGTGGTGGCTTCTATTGTTATTGCTACTTTTATTAATTGCGGGTGGTGTTTACTGGTTTTATTTTAAAGACCACGGCAAGAAATCTATTGGGGGAATAAATGTACCTGACAAAACTATTATTCAGAATGAAAAAGGTGTTAAATCAAAAGACCCTAATAAAATAACAGGTAGCGACACAAACAACCCTCCTACTCCTACTCCTACTCCTACTCCTACTCCTACGCCCAACCCTGTAACTACAGACAAAAATATAAAAGTAACTGAGGACCCTAATAAAATTACAGGTGTTGATAATCTAACTATCGATACCGACTGCAAAAATCCGATTACATATTACAAATTATCTAGTACATCTTGGTTGGATGAGAAAGGTAAAGTTATCACTGTTAAACCTAGAGACTGCGATAAGGTATTGCCATTTAAAGATAATAATTTGTATACCTATAGAGATGGAAGATGGTATTACACCTCAAATGGCAGTGTAGTTAGTGATATAGATTTACTAAATAGTCTTAAGCCTGTTGACCTATCTGATTTATCTACAACTGGAGAAACAAATATTGTTGGGTCAGATGGGGTTATTGATCCTGCATTAGGGGTAGGTAAAGATAGTAAAACTAGTACCACTGATGATACTACTTCGGATAGTAAAACATCTGGTACAAATGAAGACAAATCAGAAGATAAGGACAAAGATCCTAATAAGGGCGAGACTCCAGTTCCTGATCCACTAGCAGATAATAATATAGTACCTGATTCAAATTTAAATGATCCTACAAAACCTAACGATCCTACAAAACCTGTAGATGAAGAAAAACCCTCGAACAAGGGAGACACTGCAGATCCAAATAACCCTAATGACCCTAAAAATCCAAACGATCCCACAAAACCATTAGTAGCTCCAGTTGACCCTGGAAGTTTAGATACTACGACTAATGGACCAGGAAAAACTACTACTGCTAGCGGAAATCCAGATACTAAACCTTTGGAGTTGACCGAGCAAAACCTCAATTCTGGAGATCTAAAATTCCTTAAAGGTAATTGGTCATCAAACTCAGGGCTTCAAGATGGTGCTACTGGTCGTCCTCTTCGTCTTGCTTATAACTTTGACGATAAGGGCAATGGTACTGTAAAACTTAATCGCGGTGATGGTGTGTCATGCGAGACAGGCGTTAACTCTAACACAGTAAAAGGTCAGTTACAGATTAATGCAGTCGGTAATGCAAAATGTACTGACGGTAGTTCTTATGAATTACCAAAAGTTACATGTAAAGCAGGTAATAGTGGAAATGCTGATTGTAGAGGTTCATACGGTGAGGGTAAATCATTTCCAATCCAAATCAAAACTAACTAAGCGAAATTGAGATTATTATGCTAGCTGAAATACATCCATTCGGAAAAGAAATTCCACTAATTATGAATAGTGGTATCCAGTTTATTGATTTTGGATTAAATATCGACTGGAAAGATAAAGCATGGAAGGAGAAGAATACAGGTTATTTTCTTCCACCTTCTAATAACGATCCTATCAGAAGATTAGTTTTGGATAGAAGTGGTGATGGATATTCTGATCCTGCATTTCCAGGAAAAATTATTTCTAATCCCGTTGATTTTAGTGTTGAAGAATCTTTAAAGCTTTTTAATGGTGTATGGGTACCTATTCCAATTCTGAGAAGCATGCCACCAAATAGATTCGACAATGGTCCATTTAACTGGGCTAGGGCTAGAATTGTTCAACTCCCCCGCCCCGATGAAGATGGGCATACTCACAGAGTTGTTCTAGCAATTGATACGAAGATATTTTCTCATAGTTCTGATACCGCATATTTAGGTCCTATGGAAGATGATATTCGTGCGGGTTCAGTATTCACATATGCTTTTCAGTCTAATCATATATCTTGGTTTCTTGATCTTAAGTGGGTTAAGGATTGGTTAGTTGAACTATTTAAAGAGCTAGCTCCAGAACCTGACAGGTTAAAAATATATGAAGATGATATCGAACAAGAGCTTAATAATCATAGTCACGAAGCCCATTATCTCAACATTTTGGCTTTGATTGGTGAAGAATTAAATATACCAAATTTCAAAATCATTGCCCACAATAGAACGGATATCAATCAGGGAATTGCTGTTGATTTGATCTTAGATGTTGGTAATTCTAGAAGCTGCGGGATTCTAGTTGAAGATCATGCCCAAGAGCAGGACAGCCTTAAAAAACGTTATGAATTGTCTATTCGTGATTTATCTATGCCCGAATATGCATATGCGGAGCCGTTTGAGAGTCGCGTAGAATTTGCCCAAGCATTCTTTGGCAAAGAGCACTATTCTGTTCAAAGCGGTCGCAGAGATGCATTTCAGTGGCCGAGTATAGTACGAGTAGGCAAGGAAGCAAGTCGTTTAGCAAGTCGCCGTAAGGGCAATGAGGGTTCTACAGGTTTATCAAGTCCTAAACGTTATTTGTGGGACCTGGCACCCTATGAACAAGCATGGAGATTTAACTCTTCTTATGTCGAATCAGATAACGAGCCTTTTGCAACTGCCGCCCCTCTTTCAGGCTTCATAAATGGTCAGGGCGAGGCTTTGTACGAACTTTCAGATGATATAGATGAGGAATTTGAACGCAAAATGCCAGTGTTCCAACCTCATTATTCACGTGGTTCTTTGATGACTTTCTTGTTATCTGAGGTCCTACTTCATGCATTGCTTCAAATAAATAGTCCAGCTCAAAGGGCGAAACTTGAACATGCAAAATCTCCTCGCTATTTAAGATCCATTATCCTTACCGTTCCCCCAGCTATGCCATCGCCTGAAATCAATAATTTCAAGAATTGCATGCACCAAGCTATTGGTCTAACATGGAAAATGATGGGATGGGACAAAACGGATGATCCTGTCGATTTTGCAAATAGATTTGACGAAAAATATTGGCCAACATTGCCAGAAGTACTTGTTCAATGGGACGAAGCTACTGCCAGCCAAGTTGTTTATCTATTCAACGAGACACAAAATAACTATGGCGGACGTGCTGAGAAATTCATTTCGGACATGGTACGACCAGACAAAACCACCAATAAAAACGCCGTCACAATTGCAACTGTTGATATCGGTGGAGGTACGACGGATTTAGTTATAACGGACTTTACTTTGGATTATGGCAATGAGGACGATGACGGCCTCCCACATTCATACGGCACTAACGTTTTCATAAAACCAATACAAAGATTTAGAGACGGCTTTAAAGTTGCGGGAGATGATATTTTGCTTGATATCATCAGAGATGTTGTTGTTGAATCTCTTAAAAAGCACTTAATTTCTGAAGGAATTAGAAATTATGATTCCTTGTTGTCTGATTTGATTGGGTCAGGTGCAGATAGTGTACAGATTAGGCTTTTAAGACAGCAACTTACATTGCAAATCTTCAGACCAATTGGTCTTAAAGTCCTTCAAGCATATGAACAATACGACCCACTTGAACGCAAAAATAAACTTATGGGTGCTACATTTGGTAGTGTTTTAGAGGGACTTGAACCGCCAACTCAAAAAGTTCTGGATTTTGTAAACATACCAATTTCACGTGAATTAGGTAAAGATTTCAACATTCTTGATATACCGCTTCAAGTTAATTTATTTCAAATTCACAAAAACTTTTTGCAAGGTCATTATGACATATGCAAAACATTTAAATCGCTGTGCGAAATAATATATTTTTACCAGTGCGATGTGTTGTTGATTACAGGCAGACCTTCACTACTTCCTGGAGTTCAGGCATTCTTCAAGAATCAGTTACCATTGCCATCAAATAGAATTCTTCCGCTTCATGGATATAAAACTGGAAACTGGTATCCATTCCACAAACAAGGTAGAGTTGACGATCCTAAAACTACAGCTACAGTGGGTGCGATGTTGTGCTTTTTGAGTAAAAACTCACGAATTCCAAGTTTTTATTTCAGATCCATGGCATTAAAACCTTATTCGACAATTAAAAATCTTGGACTGATAGATAACAATAATACGATTTCTAAAGAGAACGTTTACTATTCGGACATTAATCTTGATAAAGAGGATTACGAGCTTCCTGATCAATCATTCCCTATACGAGGAAAAACTCGAATAGGATTTAGGCAACTTAATACTGAGCGTTGGGCGGCTTCACCACTTTATACAATTACGATTGAAAGCAATGAGTTGAGAAATCAAATTGCCGAAGGTCAAACCGTTAATGTAACTTTGAAATTAGACAAACGAAATAGACATAATAAACAAGTTGAAAACTTCGTTATCGATCAGGCTTTTTTATCGAGTGGTCGTAAAACAAATGGTTTGAAACTAAGTTTGAATACACTTTTAGATTCTGGTCTTAATGACTCGCAATATTGGTTGGACAGTGGGAGCCTTATAAATGAGTAATCTTTCTGAATCTTGGGACAGCGTTTACGAAGGTGCAAAAAAAGCTATCGATTGGGTTCAATCCACTCGAACCGAAAGCCCACGTGTTGCCAGTGAAGCTACTAGTTTAATCGAGAGCCTTAGACGTCTTCGTGTTATGGCTAGAAAACTGGGGCACTCTTCTGAACACCCAGTATCTGTAGGGTTTTTCGGGCTATCACAAGCTGGAAAGTCGTATCTAATTTCATCCTTAGCGGCTGATGATGAAGGAAAATTAACGACAACATTCGATGGTCAAGAACTCGATTTTATGGACCATATTAATCCAACTGGCGGTGGCAAGGAGGCTACAGGTTTAGCTACTCGCTTTACTAAGCGTGCGGATGTTGGTATCAAAGGTTATCCAATTGAGCTTAGATTATTTAGTGAAATAGAAATCGTTAAGATATTGGTTAATAGCTTTTTTAATGACTTTAATTCTAATAAGCTTTTGTATGAACCTGATCAGCAGAAGATTAATAAGCTAATTAAAGAACTTACACCTAAGGCACAAAAAGAATATGTGCCAGGTATTGTTGAAGAAGATATTGTAGACCTTCAAGATTACTGTAATAACAATTTTGCTAAATCTGTCTCTGTATACAAAGCAAATTATTGGACTAAAGCTGCACAGTTGGCACCTCATTTAAGTCTAGAAGACAGGGCCGAGCTTTTTTCTATTCTTTGGTATGGCGAAAAGTTGCATGAATTAACTGAGACATATGTACAATTTTCTAAGATTCTAGCTAGCTTGGGACATCCTGAATTTGTGTATGCCCCTATCGATGTTTTAGTTCAAAAAAATGAGGATGGTACATTCTCCAAAACTTCAAGCATTATGAATGTAGACATGGTTGAAAGATTGGGGAAACCAGCAGATAACATTTCAGTGGACGTTTTACCAATTAGTTACAAAGGTGAGCAAGGAAAAGCCGTTAATATTTCTCTTGCACAACTTGCAATTCTAACTACTGAGTTTATATTTCCACTTAAAAATGAGCCACGTTGTGATGTAGTAAATAAAATCGATTTATTGGATTTCCCTGGGTATCGCGGTCGCCTTGAACTTGTTGAATTCGACGAAAATGAAAATTCAATAGGTAAGGTAATTCTTCGTGGTAAAGTTGCTTACCTTTTCGAGAGCTATACTGATAGTCAGGAGATGAATATCTTAATTATGTGTACTCCTAGTGATGCACAACTCGAGATTAATGATGTCGGTCCCGTACTTGAAAAGTGGATTGATAAAATCCAAGGTGAAACACCACAAATTCGTGCAAAACGACTACCTGCTCTACTTTGGGCATTTACAAAATTTGATAAACGAACTGAAGTTAGTATAAACACAGCTGAAGAGAACTTAAAACAATCTTGGGGTGGAGAAGGACTTTTAAAACAAACACTACTTGAGCGCTTCGGCAATTTCGTTTGGGTGAGGAATTGGGCTGACGGTAAACCTTTCAATAATATTTTTCTAGTTAGGAAGCCAGGGTATTCTGGTGGATTTATTGAAACTGCTGACGGTCGCGATGTTAAATATATGGAAGCACAAATGCCTAAAATGGAAGTGCTTCGCTCCACATTTATAGAAAACTCAGATATACAAAAATTCGTAGCTAATCCCGATGAAAAATGGGATGCCATGCTTAAATTAAACGATGGCGGTATGGAATATTTAAGCCAATATTTGGATAAAATTTCCGACCCATCTATAAAATTCAATCGTCTTACTGAACAGCTAAACCGTGAAATTGAAAATGTTGTTCGTAGGTTTGGTGCTTGGTATGAAGGTGAAGGTGATCGTGCGGTTGAGGATAAAAAACGCATTGCCAACGATATATATGCCCTACTACGTCAGCAGGCTGGCATTTTGGGTGAATTTTTAGATAATTTGACATTGCCACAAGAGACTATTCGCTCGCTTTATTTTACTGTAGATTTTCAGGAAGTTAAGGATGGGGAAGATACAAGCTCGTCCAGCACTGACTTTTCTTTTGATGGCATGGATGGTATAGATTTGTTTGAAGACGTGCCTACAAGTGCAACATCAAATGAAGCCAAAAAAACAAATATCGCAGAATTCTCGCAATCAGTGTTTGACGGATGGGTTGATCATTTAAGAGGGTTAACTGCGGATGAGAATTTCCTAAGATATTTCAATCTGTCTGTTCAGAACAAAAGTATTATCGATAACTTTATCAGTGAGATGATAACTGCTGCAGTGCGTCTTAAACTACTTGAAAAGTTGAGTGATACTTTCTATGAGACCGAAAGAGCTGGACATAAACGTGAGCAACTGGCCTCTCGTCAAGTGATTAATGCATACACCCATATAGCGGATTTCATTTCGTGGTTGGGATTCGGTGACATTGCCATAGAAGATAGACCTTTGAGCAAAATTAGACCTAGTAAGTCTTTGTTTGAGCCCCCTGTTTTCGAGACCACGCCAAATAATGACAAGATTCCGCTTTTGTCAGAAACACCTGAAAAATTTACGATGATTTATCTTATGGATTGGTTTACTGCATTGGCTGAGATTACTGTTGGCAATGCTGGACATAAGGTCGATCGTGAGATTTCTCCAGCGATGAACACTTTGCTGGGTGAGATTCTTAATCAGTTTGAAGCTGCACGAATTGAAGATGCAGTAGAGGTATAAAGAGGAAAACTGTGGCATTTATAGCATCACTAAAAGATAACAAACCAGGCTATGCCGATTTTGAAATTAAACGCTGGTCAGGACCTACTGACTGTCCGCTTGAATTTACAATTAAGCGCAATCAGGACGAAAAATTTCTAGCAGGTCATGATGAATGGAAGATAGAACCTGTTTGGCATACTTTGGGCTATTCTGAATTTAATAACATTTTAGTTGGTACTTTTGAGCCTTGGGTAACTGATAGTCTTATTCATACTGGTGGTCAATCCCAGTTCCTTATGTCTCTTAGAGATTCAGGTGAATCATTTAAGGATCATGGTGTCGTTAGGATGTCTAATAGTATATTAGCTTCTACGGCGGCAGGGACATTAAATAGGTCAGAGCTTCACAATCCTACTCCTGTATCACCTCAAATGCCTGAACCAGAGCCCTACATTGAGCCAGAGCCAGATCCAGAGCCTGAGCCTGAGGCAGTATATGAGCCTGAGGCAGTTCAAGCACCCGAATTTATTGAGCCTCAAACATTAGATAATCCAAACGAGGGATTTATTGAAGAACCTCAAACTAATTACGCAAATGCCAATTTTCCGACTATAGAAGATGATAGTAATAAAAGAAAAACTAGTCCGATAGTTTGGATAATTTTGTTACTGCTAGTCTTATTATTAATTGCTGGAGCTGTTTGGTGGTTTTTTTTCAAAGATCAGAAAAAAGCTACCCCAACTCCAGCACCTACTCCGACACCTAAGCCTGCCCCTACACCGAAACCTGTACCGAAACCTACACCGAAGCCTGCTCCAGCTCCTGCTCCAGCTCCTGCTCCAGCTCCAGCACCAGCACCAGCACCAGCACCAGCTCCTGCTCCTGTTGTGGCTGAATCTCCATGTTCGGTTAAAAGTGGATCAGACGTTATGACATTTATCCAGGCATGTCTTAAAACCAATCCTGATACGGATCAGATTTTAAAAATTATTTCTGAAGCTAAAAATGCTAAAGAATGTGATTTGGCACGAAGACTATATGCTAACAAAGCTCAAAGCGGAAACAGTGTTATCGCATTTGCATATGCTAAAGAATATGACCCCGCATCATCCGTTAAGGATGGATGCTTCAAGGAAGATAAAGCAACAGCTATATATTGGTATGAAACAGGTTTACTAGATGATCCAAATAATGCTGAAGCTAAAACTCGACTGCAGGAGTTACAAAAATGAAAAAGATTTTAATCGCAATGATTATTTCCACCTTGGGAGCGACTTTCGCTCAGGCAGCTGAACCCCTACTTCAAGATGGCAAAAAAACTCTTTATCAAAGGGTGCTTTCTACACCAGAGTGCTCTATTACACAAACCATTGGGCAAAAAGGTAAGCCAGTCCCTGCATTTTCTCGCTACTATATTTACGAAAAAAAATCTGAAAATGGTGCCGAATGGCTTAATGTAGGAGCTGACCCATACGGTAAAACTCTTGGGTGGTTAGAGGAATCTTGCACTATCCCATGGAATCTGCAGATGACTCTTACATTTACAAACACTGCTAATCGTGACAGATTACTATTTTTCAAAAACAAAGAGGATCTTGAGGCGGTAATGTCCGCAGCAAAACCTGCAGATGAATATGCAAATATTAAGAAAAATCTTGATACTGATGGCAAATCCGAGAAAATTATTTCCATAGAACCAAAAGAACCAGTAGATTTCCAAAAAAACTTCTATCTTTTGCCTATTTTGCAAGGTGAAGAAGTTATGAACAATGATGGTTTCTATCAAAGGGTTTTAGAGGTCGCTTCTGTAAGTAAAAAAGAAGAAAAACCTAAAGAGCCTGAGCCTAAACCCGATCCGAAGGCACAACCCTCTAAATTAACAGAATTTAAGGCCGCCGTAGTTTTTGTTATCGACTCAACAATATCTATGGACCCATATATTAATAAAACACGCGAAGCTGTTCGTGAACTTTATAAACAAATAGAAAAGGATGATTTGCTAGATCAAGTCAAATTTGGACTAGTCGCATTTAGATCAAGTACTGAAGCTGTTCCAGATCTAGAGTACACATCAAAAATGTACGTGAATCCTAACGAAGTTAAGGATGGCAAAGACTTTATGGATAAAGTAGCCTCCTTAAAACAAGCAAAAGTATCCAGCAAAGAATTTAACGAAGATTCATATGCAGGTATAAATCAGGCTTTAAATGATATAAATTGGAATGACTTTGGGGCTAGGTATATAGTTTTGATTACTGATGCAGGTGCTATTGATGGCAATAACCCCCTCTCTTCTACAGGCTTTGGTGCACAGCAACTTCGCCAAGAAGCTCAACATAAAGGAGTCGCAATTTATACACTTCATCTTAAGACACAAGCCGGATCTAAAAACCATCAAGAAGCAGAATCTCAATATAACGAACTTTCATTTAACGACTATTTGAATAAATCGCTTTACTATCCTGTAAATGCAGGTGATGTAAACGAGTTTTCGCAAAAAGTCTCTCTTCTTTCAAAAGCACTTTCAGAACAAGTTAAGTTAGCCTACACTGGTGAAATGTCAGCTGGAAGCTCCATGTCATCTGAGTCTAAAAATACAACTAAG
Source organism: Taylorella equigenitalis ATCC 35865 (assembly GCF_000276685.1). Classification (NCBI taxonomy): domain Bacteria; kingdom Pseudomonadati; phylum Pseudomonadota; class Betaproteobacteria; order Burkholderiales; family Alcaligenaceae; genus Taylorella; species Taylorella equigenitalis. The sequence goes on from NC_018108.1 coordinate 1,265,689, forward strand.
CCTGAAGAAGCTAGCGAAGAAGATAAAATGGTTGAAGATTCTGCCTTATTAGGTAAGGCGATGAGACTGGCTTATTTGGGACGTACAAACAATCAAAAAGCCCCTTCGTTTTTCAAAGCTTGGATTAGTGATAGAGATTTTTCAAAACCAGATATTCCTACAGCTGAGGTTCGTGTATTGCTAAGCAAAGAGCAACTGAGTGACCTAAGTGAAGTAGTTAAAAAAATATCTGATGCTGCTACCCAAGGATTACTGGCTCCTGATGATATGTTCAAACAGCTTAGATCAGTTGCAGCTGCGATGGGACAAGATCCAGAAAAAATCAAAGAAGGTATTACAACAAAAATCGCTGATTTAGGACTTTTAGGTGAGTATCTTGACGGACTTCCTTATAAAAGCCAAATTTCCAACATAGATGAAGAAACTTGGAAAAATATGGGTAGCCTTCAACAAGAAAAATTCATAATGGATTTACAAAAAAAACTAAGGCTTTACGCTAAGTACAATGAGGATTCGAGTCGATGGATTCCACTTAACCCTGATAGCGATCCAAAAGATCATGTATATCCAGTGTTACTGGAAGCATTGCCATAATTAAATGCTTGAAATAAATAAGCTTGAAGTTACTAGGGGTGAGGGTTCCCAATCATTTTTAATTGAGCTCCCTTATTTTTCTGTAAATAATGGAGATGTCGTTACTCTGTGTGGTCAGAGCGGATGTGGCAAAAGTACTATTCTAGAGGTTATTGGACTAATTCTTAAACCTAATAGTTTGCAATCCTACACATTGAATGACGTGGATATTGCCACACCGATAAACAAAGCAGATCATTCAAAACTTGCTAAATTACGATCGAAAAATTTCGGGTTTATTCTTCAAACTGGGGGTTTGCTCCCATTTCTTTCAAGCATAGAAAACATTAAACTTTCATGCAAAATTATTGGTGTTGAATTCGATGAATCTTGGATATCTCCAATAATCGATAGGCTGGAGGTGCGTAGCCTTTTGAATAAATATCCAAGTCAGCTTTCAATAGGTGAACGTCAAAGAATTTCTTTTTTAAGGTCTATTGCACATAAACCTCATGTGTTGCTTGCAGACGAACCTACAGCTGCACTAGATCCTCATAAAGCTGACGAACTGTTTAATATCATCTTAGAATCAGTCAATGCACTAAACATGTGTGCAATCATAGTTACGCATGATTGGGGGTTAGTTTCTAAGTTTCAATTACCATGCTATACAGCCGTGGTTAACAAAGACAAATCTATATTTTCCCAAGTACAGGTTGCCTTATGAAACTCGGACTTTTAATTCTATTAGTTTTTAAGGACTTGAGGCATGATTGGAAAGTATCATTTTTTGTGATATCTGCATTAGTGGCTGTTATTGCCCCCCTACTACTTTTATTTAGTTTAAAGTATGGCATAGTTAGTCAGCTTCAAAATCAGTTATTAAATGACCCTAACAATCTCGAAATAAAAATACATGGTGTCAAAAGTAATGTATCAATTGACAAAAATTGGCTAGATAGCATGCAAAAAGACCGTCGTGTCAAATTTGTGATTCCAATGACGCGATCACTTAATATGCAGGCGAATCTACGCAAAGATAATAAGCACTTTTATAACGACGTTGAACTTATTCCTAGTAGAATTGGGGATCCGTTGATGCCTAGGGGTATTATGATTAAGTCTCCCACAGATTTGATTATTAACGAAATTATTGCCCAGAAACTAGATGTTAAATTGGGCGATTCAGTAACTCTATTTTTTGGCAGAAATTTCGAGGGGAAAAACGAGATATCCAAAATAGATATGAAAGTTGTGGGAATCCTTAAGGAAAGCTACCTAACTCGTCCTGCTGCCTTTGTATCTCTAGAATTACTTGAAACTATAGAAGATTATAGAGACGGCTATAAAATCACAAAATTCGTGGACAAACCCTCTGAAGGTCGGGACAGAACCAAACCACGCGAACGATATGCAAAAGCTAGAATATACGCAAATTCACTTGACGACGTAGCTCCATTGGCGGCCGATTTAAGAAATCAGGGTATAGACAGCCGAACCAAAGCGGATTCCATAGAAAGCGTAAAATCAATTGATAGAGTTCTGAATACAGTTTTCTTAATTATTGCATTGACTACAATAGTTGGAACTATTTTGTCACTTTTTGGATCCTTTTTGGCCAATATAGACAGAAAACGTAAAGACATATCGCTAATGAGTCTTTATGGATTTAATCGTTTGGGAATACGTTTTTTTATAGTTTTACAAGCTGTAATTCTTTCTTCGATTGCTTATATAAGTTCATATTTTTTATATATTTTAAGTAGTAACATAATGAATAGTGTCTTAGGTAAAAACTTAGAAGATAGCAACTTTGTTAGCCTTTTAAAACCTGAGCACGTGGTCATCGGTTATATTGCCACATTAGCTATATCTGTATTTGTAGCTCTAATTGGAGCTCAAAGGGCTGTAGGTATTCAACCTTCGGAGAGTTTACGTGAAGCTTAATGGAAAGTGGATTTTAATAATTTCCTTAATCGGACTAAATAGTCAAATTCAAGCAGCTTGGGATGAGAAATTTTTCGACCCAAAACCTAGCGACAATACTTTAATTCTACCTATGCCTTGTGATGGGTCGATGGCTTTTAGAATGGTCCATACAGATACAAAAAAACCGCTTGAAGATAAACCGATTATTCTTGGGGATGATACCTCTGAGCAGGGTTTTTCTGAACATGCCACTCCTAACTATATCTCTGGTAGCTTCTCCGATAAAGCTGGGGATCGATATTTTCTAATGGGTAAGTACGAAGTTTCTCAGCTTCAGTACGACTCCGTCATGAAAGGAATAGATGGTCAGTGTCCCACAGCTAACATGAAAGGCAGATTACCTGCTACCAATATTTCATGGTTTGAGGCAGTTCATTTCACAAAAAAATATACCGAATGGTTGCTTGCCAATCATCCCGATAAACTGCCAAAAGATGATGGTTCTTCAGGCTTCGTGAGACTTCCTACAAACACTGAGTGGGAGTATGCTGCTCGTGGAGGAAATCAAGTAAGCGAATCAGAATTTCGCGAAAAAATTTACCCTCATACAGATTCAATCCAAAAAACCATTTGGTTTGCAGGAAGCAATTCAGCAAATGGGAAATTGCAATTAGGCGGGCTATTAAGTCCTAACCCTGTAGGGCTTCATGATATCCTTGGCAATGCTAGTGAATACGTCCTCGATTCATTTAGAATGAACAAACTTGATAGATACCACGGACAAAGTGGCGGTATTACAATTCGAGGTGGAAGCTATCTGACACCAGAGGCTCAAATTTCAAGTGCATTTAGAGTTGAAGCTCCTTATTACAACAACTCTGGAGAAGCATTTTCTTCTAAAGAAGTTGGATTTAGGGTTGCTGTAGTCACACCGATAGTAACTTCAAATAATCGTATGCAAGAACTTACTAATGAGTGGCAGCAACTTGGAAAAGAGGCTCAAAACGGAGATGGAAAAATTGTTCAAAACTTAAATAACATCACTCAATCCGTTAACGACGAAAAGCAAAAAGCTGAACTTAAAAAATTAGAAGATGCTTTAAGAGCATCTAATCAATCTAAAGATGAACAAAGGGATTCAGCCATCCAGTCAAATATCCAATTGGGTGCTTTTTTGTGTGCTAATTCATCTGATTTAGAATCTGCATATTTGGAGAAAAAAGCTAGAGTTGAAACTTTATGCCAACCTGGAGACACCACATATGAAAAAGAATGTCCTGTTCTCAAGGAAATTGCAGAAGAAAGTTTATTAGCTAGAGATTTTGTAGTTCGATATTATGCAGATAATTTAGTAGCAACCGCTACTAACTACCCTTATAAATTAATAGAAAATCAAATTCAGCCAGTCATTAAGAAAATGGAACGTCAAAAAAAATCCAATCTTAATGATTACGTGAATATTTATTGGAAACATTTAACCGCTTTCTATAAGGACGGAAAGGTTAATCGTGCAGAATGGCTAAAAAACTGCACGAATATCAAATCCCAATAGGAAATTTGATATTATTTAATTAGTAAGTTAAGGGGTTGTTATGAATACATTCAAGAATTTAAGTTTATCTGTAGTGCTTTCTGCTTCACTATTAGCATGTGCAACTTCGAACGATCCAAATCAAGCTAATTTCTGGAGCAAGCAGGGTCAGATGGCTTGTGCAGTGGGTGGTATTATTGGCGGAGCTATAGGATTACTTCTTAGCGATGATGACCCTACGTTAGGACTTGCACTAGGAGCTTCAGTTGGTTGTGGTGCTGGAGCGGGAAGTAACTATTTACTTGATCGTGAGAGAATAAAATACAAAAATAAAGAAGAATTACTAGCTGCTGAAACTTTACGTCTTAAAAAATTAAATTCCATTTCTAGAAAAATCAATAGAGAAACTGAAACGACCATAGCTAAAGATCAAGCTAAAATTAGAAGGCTTCGAGAGGATATAAGAAGCAAGAGAATTTCTGAATCGCAAGCTAGAAAAGAACTACAAAAGATTGATGAAAATATTAATGAGATGCGTGGATTAGTTTCTTCAATGGAAAACGAAAAAAGAGCATCTCAAAATACTATTAACCAAGCAAGAGCTGCGAAACTTAATACTAGTAAAGCTCAAGCCGAGGTAGCACAATTGGATGCAAAAATTAGAAAGCAAAAAGAATTACTCAGTATAGCGATGAGAAACCGCTCTGCTATCAAAGTTAGAGGTTAATAGTATGAAAGTATATTATTTAATTCCGTTTATTTTTACAACCTTGACTGCATGTCAGGCTACTCCCGAATCTTGTGACCCTAGTCGAGAACTTGGATATTTCGATAAGTTAGGTTGCTCATTTAACGGCGGTTATGACAAACGCATTGAGCAGAAAGAAGTTAAATTGCAAAACGAACAGATTAAGAATAAACAACTCAATTACGAAAAAAAACGCTTAAATAAAAAACGTGATGCGACTAGAGCTGAAAGAAAATCCAAAGAGCGTGAATCAATTCGTGCAAATAAATCAAATCGTAAAGTTCAAGAGGATTTAAATAATAAAAACCACATCCAATCGGGATTTAACGAAAGAAACAACGGTACTCCAGTTTCCAATAGTGCACCATCTGAGGACAATTCACTAAAAGCTAAGAGACTTGAATTAGAAAAATTACAAAAATCTAATCTTAATTAGATTTATCTGGATTAGAAATGCAGAGGCTTACAAGAACTCCTTTTAGCGAACAAAATCAGGGATCGATAGATTTATTTCTTAGGTTTCAATCGCTTTACCCTTTGTTTAGAAGGTCATTGCCACCTAGTACGTTCACCATCTTGGCTGAACCTGTGGTTAAAGGTGACATGGTTGAGTGGTACACATCCCTTGAAGGTCAGGCTTATGAGATTCCAGAAAAAGATATAAATCCTGAAATTTGGGCAAAGATTCAAAATAAGCTTACTTCTATATACGATTATTTAAATCACCTTAAGAATCAGGGCGAAATCTCACCTGAAGATTTCAGCTCAGTAAATAATCTCTTAGTTACAGCTCAATCAAGTAGCAAAAAAATCTTTGTTATTAATAATGAGCCTGTACTTGTGGGATGGATCGAGGAAAAACCAGTAGTTGCTACTCCTCCCATTGTACCTGCACCCACTAAACGTGGAGGTTGGGGTTGGTTGATATGGTTATTACTTCTACTATTGCTTGCTGGTTTAGGATGGTGGTTATGGGATAGATATTTAAAAGGCACTGATTGGTACTCAGATTGGTTTAAGGGTTCCAGCAAATCAGAAAAGGTAATTAAAGAAGACCCCAAAAAAAAGAAAACTGAACTAATTAAAGGTGTAGAAAAACAGGCTCCACCCACTATAAATATCAACATTCCCGATATAAATGTACCGAAGCCACCTGTACCTACACCACCTCCTCCCCCTCCAGAGCCAGAGATACAGCCCCTAGAACCAAAATTAGTGCTTGAAGAGCCTCAGGCTCTTAAACCTCCTGAAAGACCACCAGAGCCTGAGCCAGAACCTAAACCTGAGCCTAAACCTGAACCAGAAGCGAAACCTGAGCCTAAGCCTGAGACAGAACCTGAGCCCACGCCTGAGCCTGTTAAAAAGGTTGAAAAAAAAGAGCCGGTTAAAGAAGTTGTTAAAGTAGAACCACCAAAGGCTAATCAAAAACCTAAAGGTCAAGTTTGTAGCAAGGAACTTACACCACAGGAAAGACCTCAGATGGTCTTAGTGTTTGATAACTCGATTTCTATGTTGCATTCTATGGATGCGGCTACGGCAAATTTTGAACAACAGATGCTAAATGCAATGTTATCTGGTGTGATACCTTCGGGTGGCATTCCAATGCCATCAAATGGACCAACTAGAATACAGACTGCAAAAAAAGCAGCTAATTCGATTATTAATTCTATAGACCCGTACATAGATATTGGGTTCATTTCACTTGACAGATGCCCAACTGCTACAAACCATGGGTTTTTCAAACCTAGCAAAAGAGGAGCCTTAAAAAGTACAATTAATCGTATGGATACCAATAATAGTAGTGGTACAGTATTAGCTAACGGTATACAGCAAGCAGCTAACATGGTTGATGGTAAAAATCGTGATGCATTTATACTAGTATTAAGTGACGGTGCTAGTACTTGCGGACCAAATATATGTACCGTAGCAGCAAATGCTAAACGCAATAAACCAAAATTAAAAATTAATGTAGTTGATATTGGTAGTACTGGTGAAGCTAATTGCTTAGCCAGAGTTACAGGCGGTCAAGTTTATAAAGCTAATACTGCCGCTCAACTTGCAAAAATGGTTAATGCTGCTGCCGCCCCAATGAAAGTTAAAGAAGTTTGTAAATAAAATTGTTATAGGAAAATATATGTCTAATCTAATTGAACAAACATTGAACGACCTAAAAAAGTCTAGCCCAGCTCAACCTGAGTTTTATCAAGCAGTTGAAGAGGTTGTGGAATCCCTAGAACCATTATTTAAAAAAGAAAAAAAATATCAAGAAAATAATATCTTACAAAGAATCGTAGAACCTGAAAGACAAATATTCTTCCGTGTAAGCTGGATTGACGACAAAGGCCAAGTTCAAGTTAACAAGGGGTTCCGAGTGCAATTTAATTCAGCTATTGGTCCTTACAAGGGCGGTCTGCGTTTTCACCCAAGCGTTAATGCAGGCATTATTAAATTCCTAGGCTTTGAGCAAATCTTTAAAAATGCCTTAACTGGTCTTCCTATTGGTGGAGCTAAAGGTGGGTCAAACTTCGATCCAAAAGGCAAATCAGACAATGAAATTATGCGTTTTTGCCAGTCTTTTATGACGGAATTATATCGTCACATCGGCGACACTATTGACATTCCTGCTGGTGATATTGGTGTTGGTGCTCGCGAAATTGGCTATCTCTACGGTCAGTATAAACGCCTTACTGGTAAGTATGAAGGGGTATTGACAGGTAAGGCTTTAAATTGGGGTGGCTCATTAGCACGTCCCGAGGCCACAGGCTTTGGTTGTGTATATTTCGCACAAAATATGCTCAAAGCCAAAGGTGATTCATTAGAGGGTAAAACAGCTTTAGTTTCAGGTGCCGGCAATGTGGCAATGTTTACCGTTAAAAAACTTATTGAGTTGGGTGCAAAACCCGTTACTTGCAGCGATTCTCGTGGTTTTATTTATCACGAAGCAGGTATTAATTTTGACACTTTAGCCGAGATAAAATCTAATGCAAACAACTCTCTTGAAGAGTATGCAAAACGTCATTCTGATGCTAAATATACACCTAAGTCATCTTACCCAGAGGGTAACAATCCTCTTTGGGATATTAAATGTGACCTTGCATTCCCATGCGCAACTCAAAATGAAATTAACTTAGAAGATGCGAAAAACCTAATCAAAAACGGATGTAAGCTTGTGTCTGAAGGAGCTAACATGCCATCCACAGCTGAAGCAGCTAAATCATTCTTAGATGCTGGCTTGCTATATGGACCAGCAAAAGCTGCAAATGCTGGAGGTGTAGCTGTAAGTCAACTTGAGATGGCACAAAATGCAAGTATGAGTGTCTGGACTTTTGACGAAGTTGATAACCGCCTTAAAGGTATTATGTCTCATATATATAATCTATCCGCTCAAACCGCTGAGGAGTTCGGTCAACCAGATAACCTAATCCTAGGTTCTAATATTGCAGGATTCCGCAAAGTGGCTGATTCTATGATTGCACAAGGTGCTCTATAAAATCTCTTTAAAGTATTAAATTCATTAAAAGACTCACGCCTGTGGGTCTTTTTTTATGCTTTATTCTAGGAACTTTTAATATGCAATGATTTTAAAAAAGAATAGATTAATCATAAAAATCATAATTTTTACAATTAGTTACCTCGTAAAAACAACGAAAATCACATAGTATTAACAATATTATGAAATCATTTTCTAAAGAAAATTTGGGAATTAATATGTATTTTCATAAATGTTTGCTAATACCTTTCTGCGTTCTTCTAGGTATAACTGTTACAGTTCAAGCACAAACTCAAAAAATTGAGGATATTAATGTAGAAGAGAACATTGCCACCTTTCATTCATCTCCATTCGTTCAGGGCAAAAAACCGTCTGATTTAATAGTCAAAAAAGATATACTTAAATTGCGTTCTGCCACTTTGGGCAATGCTCTTTCTAATCAGCCAGGCATACACTCAAATGCTTACGGGGGCGGAGCAAGTCGACCAGTAATACGTGCTCAGGAAGGTGTGCGTATTAAGATTCTCAACAACAATATGGATGTTATCGATGCATCTGTTATATCTCCAGATCATGTAGTAGCTGCGGATACGCTACTATCATCACAAGTAGAAATTCTAAGAGGCACTCCTACCCTTCTTTATGCATCTGCATCACCAGCTGGGGTTATTAATGTTATCGATAATAGTGTACCCACCGAGGTTCCAACAAAAGGATATGAAGGTGAAGCAATCGTTCGCTACAACACCAACAATCACGAGAAAGTTGGAACAATAGGAACGACATTCGCACTTGGTAAAAATATTGCTCTAAGATTTGAGGGACTTAAACGTCATGCAGAAAACTACAAAGTACCATCTATGAAAATCAACGGTGCGGATACAACCACGATGCCCGATACATATAACAAATCGCAAGTCGCATCGCTAGGACTGTCCTACATCTCAGAAAAAGCCATGCTAGGCGTTGCCTACCGTGATCGTCGAGATAAATATGGTATCCCAGGTCACAACCATGAATTCGATACCTGTGCAGAACATTTCATGACGTGGGAAAAATATTGGTTAGGTCCATATCCTCACCTAATGGAAGACGAAGATGTTATCGGATTCCCGCATTTCGATAGATGTAGACGGGTGCATTTTCACGATGGCGTTTTGCATGAGCCTGGTAAGCCCGTGAATTTTGAAAATTATTCCTCTGGTCCCTGGATTGATATGCACACAAAAAAATGGGATGTGCGAGGTGAATTGAAAAACCCATTTGCTGGGATTGAGAAAATAAATCTTTCATACACCTATTCCAATTATTTCCACGATGAGAAAGACCCAGGTGTCCAAAACGAACTTACTAAAAATTTCGATGAGCTAATAAATTATGGCCATCCGACTGCGAACTTCAGTCATAAAGGTCACAATGCACGTCTCGAATTCCATCATAAACCAGTAGACGGTTTGAAAGGAGTTTTTGGCATGCAATATCAAACACTTGATAGCATTGCCCAAGTGCCCTATTTACCTACCGATCAGTTGAATGCATGGCTTTCAGGCGTTAACTTAAGCAAAGCGGATCCACGGCACCTATTGCCACCTCATAAACTAAAACAAATAAGTTTTTTTGGTCTCGAGCAGCTACGCGTTGGCAATGTTCTTCTTTCCGCTGGCTTTCGTTATGAGAGACAACATATCGATATCGATTACAACGAAGAAATTCTAAAAAGACATAAAGAAGCATTTAAACACACAAAACCAGTCGCATTTGAGCATAAGGATCCAGATTATTCGGCTTACGAAGAGCATGCCTTATCAATGTCATTGGGAATGATATGGGATATAAACGATTATTTATCACTGGCAGGTACGATTTCTCATAACGAACGGCTCCCATCACCCATGGAACTTTACTTTCATGGAAAACATTTAGCTACACACACTTTCGAACATGGTAATAAAAATTTAAAACCTGAGGAATCTAATAATTTTGAGTTAGGATTTAGTTTTTATTCAGATCACTGGGAGGCGAATCTGAGTGCTTATATGAATAATTTTGAAAACTATATTTTTAACGAGGATATTGCCAGTGATGAGACGTTGTATATGCGACGTTTTGCACAATCTAAGGCAAGAATTTTTGGGCTAGAAGGTAGCATTTCCTATCGCTTTAATGATAATCATAAACTAACGGTTATGGGTGATGTAGTGAATGGTAAATTAAGCGGTTTTTCGGATTTTATTGGCGCAAAAATATTTGGACCTGAATATGAATGCTACGATGAAGAGTGGGATGAATGGACAACCTGCTGGGATTTGCTTGGAATAAATAAGGTTGAGCGACCAGATAGAAAACCACCACGTTTACCGCCTGCTAGGCTAGGATTGCGATGGGAGAGTAAATTTAACAATGGTTGGGCATTTTCTGTCGATTATATGCATGTATTTGACCAAAACAAAATTAGCATTTCCACTTTAGCTGATAGATCACACAGGGACGATATAAGCACGCCTGAAGATGAGGGTTTAGTTAAGTACGAGGTTCGGGAACTGCCTACTAAAGGATATGACTTGCTTGGTGTTGGAGTGCAGTACGAGAAAAAATTCGGAGATAAAACTTTAACAGTGGATTTGAGAGGGGATAATTTATTAAATCAAAACGTAAGAATACATAATTCTGCATTGCCATATGTATCCCAAATGGGCAGAAATTTCTCTCTTAATTTAGGTTTGCGGTTTTAAGACTTGCGTGTACACGAGCGGACTTACGAGTGGACATAATCTATTGCTGAAACAAAAAAGCCTCGATAATTCGAGGCTTTTTAATTTAGATTCTACTCAGTAAATTTATTCAGAATCTGAATCGTCACTTTCTGAATTATCCCCTACATCCTTAGGTTCATCCGCTTCTGTCACAGGTTCTTTAGCATTTGGATCTACAAGACCTGGAATACCGCCAATAGCTTTAGCTGAAAGACGAATGCGACCACGATCGTCAGATTCAATAACTTTTACGTTAACTTTTTGACCTATAGATAGAACATCATTTATATCCTTAATGCGGAAGTTGGCAATTTCAGAGATATGTAGTAATCCGTCTTTACCTGGCAATATTTGGAGTACACCACCAAAATCAAGCAATTTGATTACTGTGCCTTCATACACTTTACCGATTTCAACTTCTGCTGTTAGTTCTTCGATACGTCTTTGAGCTTCCTGTGCAGCTTCTAAATCAGAACTTGCAATTGTGATATGTCCGTCATCAGTTATTTCAATCTGACAACCAGTCTCTTCTGTTAATGTACGAATAGTAGCTCCACCTTTTCCAATCACATCACGAACTTTTTCAGGATTGATATTCAAACTAATCATGCGAGGTGCAAAGCTTGAAAGTTCATTGCGGGATCCAGAAATTGCTTCCTTCATCTTTCCTAAGATATGAAGACGCCCTTCTTTAGCTTGAGCCAATGCTACTTGCATGATTTCTTTATTTATGCCTTGAATTTTAATATCCATTTGAAGTGCTGTAATACCTTTTTCAGTACCAGCTACTTTAAAATCCATATCGCCTAAATGATCCTCATCACCTAGAATATCTGTCAAGACTGCAAATTTATTTCCCTCTTTTATAAGACCCATAGCAACACCTGCCACATGGTCTTCCACTGGCACTCCAGCATCCATCATAGCCAAGGATCCACCACAAACAGAAGCCATCGATGAAGAGCCATTTGATTCAGTAATCTCAGAAACGAGACGAATTGTGTATTGAAAATCATCTTGGTTTGGCAATGTAGCAATCAAAGCACGTTTTGCTAAACGACCGTGCCCAATTTCTCTACGCTTAGGACTGCCGAAACGCCCTACTTCACCAGTTGCAAAAGGAGGCATATTGTAGTGAAGCATAAAATGCTCACGAACCTCTCCCATAACAGAATCTACAATTTGTTCGTCCTGCTTAGTTCCCAGTGTCGCAATTACAAGAGCTTGAGTTTCACCACGTGTAAATAATGCACTTCCATGTGTACGTGGCAATACACCTAATCGAATTGAAATTGGTCTCACACTACGTGTATCACGTCCATCAATTCGTGGCTCACCGTTTAGAATTTGACCTCGTACAATAGAAGACTCCAAATCGAAAATAATATTATCTATCTCTACTTCATCAGGAGCATCAGTACCAGACTCTTCTGCTTTTTTAGCAAGAGATTCTTTTACCTGAGTCGATACTTCTTTTAACTTGGTTGAGCGGAGTTGCTTTTCACGAATTCCAAATGCTTCGGTTAAGCCTGCTAATGCATATTCGCGTACTTGTGAAATAAGATCTTCATTTTTAGGGGCTGGAGTCCAATCCCATTCAGGTTTGCCTGCTTGTTTAACCAAATCATGAATAGCATTAATAGCTAACTGCAATTGCTCATGACCAAAGACAACACCACCAAGCATAATTTCTTCAGAAAGCTGTTTTGCTTCTGACTCAACCATAAGAACTGCTTGTTCAGTACCAGCTACAACCAAATCCATATCAGAGTCTTTGATTTGAGATTCTGATGGATTTAAAACATACTGACCATTAATATAACCAACTCGAGCAGCTCCAATCGGGCCATCAAATGGAACACCAGAAATAGATAAAGCAGCAGAACTACCAATCATAGATGCGATATCAGGATCGATTTCAGGATCAACTGATAGTACATGAATAATCACTTGTACTTCGTTATAGAATCCTTCTGGAAATAATGGACGCAAAGGCCTATCAATCAATCGAGATGTAAGTGTTTCTTTTTCTGTAGGTTTACCCTCACGTTTGAAATAGCCACCAGGTATGCGACCAGCTGCATATGACTTTTCTACGTAATCAACTGTAAGGGGAAAGAAATCCTGACCTGCTTTTGCTTCTTTAGCTGCTACTACAGTGGCTAAAACTACTGTACCACCCATAGTTACTACTACTGCACCTGAGGCTTGGCGTGCGATTTCGCCAGTTTCGATAGTGACATCATGGTCACCGTACTTAAAAGAAGTACTGAATTTATTAAACATAAATTTTCCTATAAAAAGCTCTCATCACGTTAATGCACCAAGACACTGTACATTTTGAAAGCGAACTAAACATATTATTAGTCGACTATTATATAGCACAAAAAAAGACCGCCCTAAAAAGAGCGGTCCTTTATCAATAAAGAATTACTTACGGATACCAAGTTCTTTAATTAAATCTGTGTAAGTACTAGGCTTACGATTTTTAAGATAATCTAGTAATTTACGACGACGGCTTACCATACGAAGAAGACCACGACGAGAATGATGATCTTTAACGTGTTCTTTAAAGTGAACATTTAACTCATTAATACGAGCAGTTAGTAAAGCAATCTGTACTTCAGGAGAACCTGTATCCCCTTCGGCACGAGCAAATTTTGAAATAATTTCCTTAGTGTTTATATCTTGAACTGACATATAATTTCCTTATAATTACTAGCGCCTAAGCAAGAAAATTCCTAAGCGTGTTTTTTGTTTAGTCAAATATTATACAATTTTCTATCTAAATTCCTAATTTTTTAGGAGCTAAGTATGAACTACAAATTAATTTCAGGCTTTTTAGCTACAGTTGTCTTGTCAGCATGTGCTTCATTTCAAGATATTCCTCCTAATAGTAATATAACTGAGGTTAATAAAGTGTTAGGAAGCCCTCAGAATTCATGCCCTACTTCTGACGGCAAACAGTACTACCTATGGGGCAGAGCTTCTAAATCTAACGTTGTAGGTGCTTTGGTTGACTCTAATGGAACGGTAGGTCCATTCACTGAAGTTCATACAGAAAAATCTTTTGCACGTCTAGATTCAGGTAATTGGACTCAACAAGATGTTTTATGTTCATTTGGTCATCCATACGAAATTGAAAGATTAGGTTTTGGAGAAAAAAGAGCACTTATATGGACTTATCGCTACGAGAAGGATAATGCATGGCCTGCACTTATGCATGTTTACTTTGGCGGTGATGAAACTAAGGTTACGCATAGACACTCTGGTCCAGATCCATTTTACGAACAGGATTATTGGGGTTGGCCTTATCCCTGGGGATTTGGTTTTGGAGTTGGTTTCGGTTTCGGATTTTAAAAAAGGGGTCATATGACCCCTTTTTAATCTGCTCTTTTATTATTTAAGTTCACCAGATTTTCTTTTATCTAAGAAGTCCTTAGTCTCCTTAACCACTACTCCTGACAAAATTAACAATCCAATTAAGTTAGGAATAGCCATCAAACCATTAAAAGTATCTGCCAAATTCCAGACCAAATCTAGGCTTAAAACTGTACCCATCATAACAGTAGCTACATAAACGATACGATATATATTGAGTGCACCCTCACCAAATAAATAAGTTGCACACTTCTCACCGTAATAGCACCAGCCCAAAATAGTAGAATACGCAAAAAATACTAATCCAAAAGTGACTAGAGCACCCCCAAATCCAGGCAACATCGCTTCAAATGTAGTCGTGGTAAGTGCGGCTCCTGTTTCACCACCCATATATAGATTACCCATTACAAGAACAATACCAGTAATACTACACACAACAATAGTATCTAAAAAAGTACCTGTCATAGAAATCATAGCTTGACGTCCAGGATGGTCTGTCTTAGCAGCCGCAGCGGCAATAGGTGCAGAACCCATACCAGCTTCATTTGAAAATACACCACGAGCAACACCATATCGAATTACTGAATACACGACACCTCCAGCGACAGCTTTGCCTGTAAACGCATCAGAGATAATCGATTTAATAGAGGGAACCAGCAAATCGAAGTTAGAAAATATAATAAACAACCCCCCAATTACATAAACCACAGCCATAATTGGAACGATAACAGAGGCTGCTCTAGAGATTGATTTAATACCACCTAATACTACAATTGCAGTAAGGACAGTTAATATAACTCCAGTAATCCAAGGCTCTATATGTAAGCTAGCCTCTATAGAAGCTGCCACAGAATTTGATTGCACTGAACTACCAATCCCAAATGATGCAATAATCGCAAACAATGCAAATAGCATAGCAAGCCACTTCATCTTGCACCCTCTTTCGAGATAGTACATAGGACCACCGCTCATCTCGCCCTTTTCGTTAACGATACGATATTTAACAGCAAGAATAGCCTCTGCATATTTCGTAGCCAATCCGAAAATCGCCGTCACCCACATCCAGAAAATAGCACCTGGTCCACCTAATACAACTGCAGTAGCTACACCCGCAATATTACCCGTACCAATTGTGGCTGACAGTGCAGTCATCAAGGCTCCGAAATGCGAAACATCGCCCTCGTGACCTGCACTTTCGTCACGGCTTGTAAATGCTTGCTTTAATGCAAAAGGTAAAAATCGAAATTGAAGAAATGCAAGGCGAATCGTAAAAAGAACACCTGTACCCACTAGAAGAATGAGCATAACAGGGCCCCATACAAACCCGCCTACTGCACTAATAAGTTCATTGAACTGTTCCATATGGACTCCATTTATTTTTGTTATATTAATTAATATCAAAATTATTTCAGTATGTAACTTATAAAAAACCCTAATATAAAGTGGCAATACCCTGACATTAAACAAAAAAGGCCAACTCCACTCAAGAAGTTAGCCCAAAGTCTAAAGCTAATAAATTAATTTTTAGATTGATCCACCAATTTATTTTTAGCAATCCAAGGCATCATTGCACGAAGTTGCTCTCCAACTTTTTCAATTTGATGCTCTGAATTTATTCTGCGACGTGAAGACAATGTAGGGGCTCCTGCAGAATTTTCTAAAATAAAGCTCTTAGCATAGTCGCCTGACTGAATATCTTTTAGACACTGACGCATAGCGACTTTACTTTGTTCAGTGATTACTTTTGGTCCAGTAACATATTCACCGTACTCTGCATTATTAGAAATTGAGTAATTCATATTTGCAATACCACCTTCATATATCAAATCAACGATTAATTTAAGTTCATGCAAACACTCAAAATAAGCCATCTCTGGTGCATAACCAGCCTCAACCAAAGTTTCAAATCCAGCTTTAATTAACTCTACTGCACCACCACAAAGTACTGCTTGCTCTCCAAACAAGTCAGTCTCAGTTTCCTCTTTGAAAGTAGTTTCAATAATTCCAGCACGACCACTACCAATAGCCGATGCGTAAGATAGTGCCAAGTCACGTGCTTTGCCAGATTTATCCTGATAAACGGCGATTAATGAAGGAACACCTCCGCCCTGTGTATAAGTGCCACGAACAGTGTGACCTGGAGCTTTAGGTGCAATCATAATTACATCAACGTCTTTGCGAGGTACAACTTGTCCGTAATGAATGTTAAATCCGTGAGCAAAGGCTAAAGTAGCACCTTCACGTAAATTATCGTGGATTTGTTTTTTATATACCTCGGCAATTGATTCGTCTGGCAATAAAACCATAACTAAATCAGCCGACTTTACAGCTTCTGCAACCTCTGCAACTTTAAGACCAGCATTTTCAGCTTTTTTCCAAGAAGCCCCATCTTTACGAACACCGACTACTACGTTAACTCCAGACTCGTGAAGATTCAGAGCATGGGCATGACCTTGCGAACCATATCCAATTATTGCAACTTGCTTACCCTTAATAAGGCTTAAGTCACTATCTTTATCGTAAAAAACTTTCATATCATCTCCTATTTATAATTTCAAAATTCTTTCTGCTCGGCCAATTCCAGTTATACCCGTCCTAACAGTCTCCAATATAGCAGAACGATCCAAAGAGTTTAAAAATGCCTGATTTTTTTCCTGCGTACCAGATAACTCAACTGTGTAAGATTTATCTGTTACGTCTACTATATGCCCTCGAAAAATCTGCGACAAACGCATAACTTCTTCACGCTCTTTGCCGACAGCTCGCACTTTTACTAACATAAGTTCTCTTTCAACATATTCAGCATCAGTTAAATCTACAACTTTAATAACATCAACAATCCTGTGAAGATGCTTAGTAATCTGTTCAATAACGTCTGCAGATCCAGTCGTAGTAATGGTTAAACGAGAAACAGAATTGTCTTCGGTAGGTGCTACAGTTAATGTCTCGATGTTATATCCACGTGCAGAAAACAAACCCACCACACGGGATAGAGCTCCAGGAGCATTTTCAAGCAAAATAGAAAGTATGTGCTTCATTACTTCGCTCCCGAAACTGACACTGTGCCACTTTTAGATGAATTAATAACTTCACGTGCATGTGCAGGGCTTAAAAGCATCTCAGATAGCCCTTTTCCAGCTTGCACCATAGGCCAAACATTTTCGTCTCGGTCGGTTATAAAATTCATAAATACAAGTCTATCCTTGTACTTGCCAAAAGCCTCACGTAAAGCAGGTTCTACATCAGCGGTACGTTCAATGGTCATACCAATATGTCCATAAGCTTCAGCTAACTTAATAAAATCTGGCAATGACTCCATGTATGATTGCGAATATCGCTTAGAGTATTCGAGTTCCTGCCACTGACGAACCATTCCAAGATATCGATTGTTTAGGCAAATAATCTTAGGATTCAATCCATACTGCTTACAAGTTGCTAGTTCCTGAATATTCATCTGAATAGAACCCTCACCAGTAATACATGCAACAGTCGCATCTGGATGTGCTTTCAACACTCCCATTGCATATGGCAATCCGACGCCCATAGTACCAAGGCCCCCAGAATTAACCCAATGTCGTGGTTGATTAAAACGATAATACTGAGCTGTCCACATTTGATGCTGACCAACATCTGAAGTCACATACGCATCTCCGCCCGTCATTTTGCATAAAGTTTCGATAACATATTGTGGTTTAATAATTTCAGATTCACGGTCAAAAGTTAAGGATTGACGTGCACGCCACTCATCAATTTGCTTCCACCATTGCTCATTATATGAACGATATTTCTCGCTAAATTTACCCTCTTCAGAAAGCAAACCATTAAGCTCTAGCAGGACTTCACGCACATCTCCAACAATAGGTACATCAGCTTTAATTCGCTTAGAAATAGAAGAAGGATCAACATCTATATGAATTACTTTTCGTGGCAATGAATTGTAGTTTTTTACATTGCCAATAATACGGTCATCCAAACGTGACCCAACCGCAATAAGTACATCACAATTATGAAGACCTAGATTCGCTTCTACTGTGCCATGCATACCAGGCATGCCAACATAGTTTTTATTATCCGCACGAACGGCACCCAACCCCATTAATGTCAATGCACATGGAGCATTAGTAAGCGATACAAGTTCCGTAAGCTCATCGGTAGAATTCGAAGTAATCGCCCCACCACCAGCTAAAATATAGGGTCTCTGAGCACTTGCAATAATCTGAGCTGCTTTTTTAATCTGCCCAGAATGCCCCTTAACTACAGGATTGTAAGATCTTATCTTAACTTCACCCTGAGCAGGCATAAACTTACAAGGCGTCATCGAAATATCTTTCGGTATATCGATTAAAACGGGACCAGGTCTTCCTGTGCGTGCAATGTGAAACGCCTTACGCACAATATCCGCAAGATCACGCACATCACTTACAAGAAAGTTATGTTTCACACAGGGACGAGTAATGCCTATGGCATCGCACTCCTGAAATGCATCCTCTCCGATAAGCTTAGATCCCACCTGCCCACTAATGACTACAAGCGGAATAGAATCCATATGTGCTGTGGCAATGCCTGTAACCGCATTAGTCAATCCAGGTCCACTAGTTACGACACACACACCAACACGATTTGATACACGTGCATATGCATCTGCTGCATGCACTGCCGCCTGCTCGTGCCTAACTAAAATGTGTTCAAAATGATTTTGTTTGTGGATGGCATCATAAATATAAAGTACCGCTCCACCAGGATAGCCAAATACGTGCTTTACCCCCTGCTCTGCGAGGCACTCAACAAGTATTTCTGCTCCGATAAGTTCCATAAGATAATCCTTTCATTACTTGCTTTGTGGGCTAACAAATCCAACGAAAAGTGTCCGAAATATAATTAGCGCTTAAGGACTCACAAAGTCCATCTACCTAAATACATATCGAAATAATCGAAGTATCAACCTACTTATGCAATGCGAATAACGCTGCTATAGTACGAAATAGATAAGCACCCTAACAGCTTCTGACCGTTAGGTTACTGTCATAACTAACTAGTCTAATGGAACTAAAAAAAATTAGCAAGGTTAAAGAGTTCTTCTAAAATAAAAATTTACTTCATCCGACACTTCAGCATCAAATCTATATCCCTCTAGGTCAAAGCCCTGCATGCCTTCTGGCTTAGTAACTTTATTATCGATGATAAATCGAGTCATAAGACCACGAGCCTTCTTAGCATTAAAACTAATTATTTTATAAATATCACCTCTAAGCTCTTGGAATATACATTTCACAATTTTTATTCCAGCATCTTTAATTTCAGTTGAATCTAAAGCCTTAAAGTACTCATCCGAAGCCAAGTTAACTAGGACCTTAGAGCCAGACGATTGCTCAACTAAATTGATAACTTGAGGTGTCACAACTTTCGACCAATACCTATACAAATCAGCTCCAGCTGGATTTTTAATCTTAGTACCCATCTCTAATCGGTGAGGCTGAATTAAATCCAAAGGACGCAAAACTCCGTATAAACCGCTTAAAATAGCAACCCTTGATTGAGCCCATTTTATTTTTGTAAGTGGCAATGCCCTAGCTTGCAACCCCTCATAAACATCTCCATCATAAGCTAATATAGCTTGTCTTGAATTATCTAATGTATGCTTTTTGGTCCAACCCTGATTGCGTTCAAAATTTAAATCAGCAAGCTTCTCACTAATACCCATTAGCTTCATTAAATCTTTCTTTGAATATTTACTCAAAATATCCATAAGCTCTTTTGAATGCTTGATATTTAGGGGTTCTGTAAACTCGTCCGTAGGTATAGGAGAATCAAAATCGAGGCTTTTTGCTGGCGATAAGATGACTAACATAATTTCTCACAACCCATATAAGGTCGAAGAACTTCTGGAACTATGATGCTTCCATCATGTTGCTGATAATTTTCCATAACAGCCACAAGAGCACGACCTACAGCAACTCCAGATCCGTTCAACGTGTGAACGTATTCATTTTTACCAGATGAGTTTTTAAATCTAGCCTGCAATCGACGTGCTTGAAAAGCCTCACAATTAGACACGGAAGAAATCTCACGGAAAGTATTTTGAGATGGAACCCAAACTTCTAAATCATAAGTTTTAGCAGCACTAAAACCCATATCCCCTGTGCAAAGCTGAACAACACGATATGGCAATGCCAACGCCTGCAAAATCTTTTCTGCATGACCAAGCATCTCTTCTAATGCTTCATATGATTTTTCTGGGTGTGCAATCTGTACCATCTCAACTTTATCAAACTGATGCTGACGAATAATTCCTCTTGTATCACGGCCTCCACTTCCTGCTTCTGAACGAAAACAAGGTGAGTGTGCAGTTAAACGGATAGGTAGCTCAGTCTCTACCACAATAGAATTTTTTACAGTGCCTGTAAGTGTAATTTCGCTGGTAGAAATTAAATACAAATCTTCCTTCTGTTCTGATGTCGTAGCACCAGATGCACCCAAGCTAGAATCTTCAGAATCAGTTTTAGCCTCAGGATCCAAGCCTTCGCCACCTTTAATAACCCAAAACATATCCTCCTTAAATTTAGGAAGTTGTCCTGTACCAAATAAAGTAGAACTGTTAACGATATAAGGCGTATAACACTCTGTGTAGCCATGCTCAGATGTATGCGTATTTAGCATGAATTGTGCCAATGCCCTGTGCATCCTAGCAACTGCGCCTTTCATAAATGAAAAGCGAGAACCAGTTAGCTTAATCGCACAATCAAAATCCAATCCCAAAGGTTCACCTAAAGTCACATGATCTTTAACTTCAAACCCCAAAGGCTTAACATCTACTGATGCATCAACATACCCACTACCAGGAATCCAACGTTTTATTTCAACATTACCACCTTCATCGTCCCCGTCAGGAACAGATGCATGAGGTAAATTTGGAATGCCGTGTAGCATAGTTTCTAACGAAGCCTTGATACCATTTAATTTCCCCTCTAACTGTTTAAGTTGCTCAGGTATTTGTGCGGCCTGCCTCATTAAATCGGATGCATCCTCGCCTTTAGATTTTGCTTGACCTATTTGTTTTGCAATGCCATTTCGCGAGGCTTGTAGTTGCTCAGTTTCTACCTGAACGGATTTTCGCTCATCTTCAAGTTGTTGAAATTGAGCTTCATCAAAATCCACACCCCTGCGTGCAAGTTGAGCCTTAACAAAATTCAAATCTTTGCGAAGTAATGCAATATCTAACATAGTCGTAAGTTTTTTGGGAAAATAATTATTTTAGTATTTTTTTGTGGCAATGTTTCCGTGCTCAGCCACCCACTCTTCGTCAAGCTTTCTAAGAGTATCTAGCTTTTGAGATATTTGTATCTCCAACCCACGCAACACAGGACGATACCATTTTTGCTTCGCCATATCATCAGGGAAATACCTCTCTCCCGCAGCATAACCATTAGGCTCATCATGGGCATAACGGTATCCACTACTGTAATTTAAGTCTTTCATAAGTTTCGTGGGAGCATTTCTCAAATGTAAAGGTACAGCACGCGACCCATCTTTAGATACGAATGCCTTTGCTTCATTAAAAGCTTTGTAACCTGCGTTTGACTTAGCCGCTACCGAAAGATAAATCACTGCTTGAGCCAAAGCAAGTTCACCTTCAGGACTTCCGAGCCGCTCAAAGGTTGATGCAGCATCGTTAGCTATCTGCATGGCACGCGGATCAGCCAAACCAATATCCTCCCAGGCCATACGCACAATACGTCGAGATAAATAACTAACATCAACTCCTCCGTCCAACATACGGCAAAACCAATAAAGAGCCGCATCTGGATCGGACCCTCGGACGGATTTGTGTAAAGCACTTATTTGATCATAAAAAACCTCTCCACCCTTATCAAAACGACGTGCATTCTGAGTTAAATATTTTTCTATATGTTCCTTAGTGGCAATGCCCACCTCCTCAACTACTGCAGATTCAAGCACGATTTCAAGATTGTTAAGAAATCTACGAGCATCTCCATCTGACCAATGAACAATCAAATCTAGTGCTTGCGAATCAATTTTAGTGTTGGGGTAAAACTTAGAGGCTCTCTCATATAACTGCTTAAGGTCAATTTCATTTAAAGGCTCTAATACATAAACACGAGCACGTGATAGTAAAGCAGAATTTACTTCAAATGATGGGTTTTCTGTTGTGGCACCTATAAATGTAAACAAGCCACTTTCTACATAAGGCAAAAATGCATCTTGTTGGGCTTTGTTAAAACGATGAACTTCATCAACAAATAGTATTGTTTTCTGTCCTAAATCCTGTGCTCTTTTTGCAGAAGCAACTGCATCGCGTATGTCCTTTACGCCTCCAAGAACAGCAGAAATTGCAATAAAATTTGCATCAAAACCGCTAGCCATAAGGCGAGCAAGAGTAGTTTTGCCGACACCAGGTGGACCCCAAAATATCATCGAATGAGGTCGACCAGATTTAAATGCTGTATAAAGTGGCTTACCCTTATCTAAAAGATGTTTTTGACCTACGACCTCTTCTAATGTCTTTGGGCGAAGTTTTTCTGCGAGTGGAGAATTCAAACTGGTTTTAGAATCAGATCTTGCGTCGAACCTAATATCGGGACCATCGAAGAGATCTGATTGAGTGTTCATAGTTTTACTCGATCGACATTTTGAGGAATGTCTTTAAGTTTAAATGCAGATGCCCCTAGAGGATTACCCTCTTTAATTGATGTAAATTTAATAGAAGTCGTTTTATCAAAAGAATCCATAATTAAAAGTTCAGTAGGCATTCCATCAATAAAATGTATATCTATATACTTCATACCAGAGTCTGACTGTTTTGGTCTAGTCCTAATCCATCCCTCTTTTTCTGGTAGATTCTCTAGTTTAAAACTAGTTTCAATTTTAGAATTTCCAAATAGAATTGAAGCAGGCGATGTGCCTATGGCTTTTTTTACGTCCCGCTCAGTAACCTGCAATAAATCTGGATCATATTGAAGAAGAACACTACCGTCCGATACTATCTGTTGCTCAAGTGGCTCCTTAACGATCCATGCAAATTTTCCAGGACGCTCAAAAACAAACTCCCCTTTCTGAAGATCGGATGTATTGAGAGTTTGCCCCTCAGCTGCACCCCATCCCAAAACGACTTGTGATTGCTCAAAAGTTCCAGATGCAGATTGCACATTATTAATAAAATTTTTTAATTGTGAACGGGCTGATACAGAAATTGATGTAAATACCAACTTTTCGCCTTTATCTTGAGCGTGTGAAGTAGATCCTATAAAACTACTGATGGCAATGAATCCACATAATAAATATTTGGAAAGTTTATGCATATCACTCCTCCCCATTTGGTCCAGGAACAAGAACAGTTCGATTATTATTAGATTGCATTGGAGAAACAATACCACTTGATTCCATCTGTTCTAACAATCTAGCTGCACGGTTATAACCTATGCGAAGTTGTCTTTGAACAAATGAGATTGATGCTTTTCTAGAACTAATAACAATCTCTACGGCCCTATCATAGAGTTCATCTTTTTCACCGTCAATACCATCAGCACCCATACCGTAGAAACCGTCAGAACTTGAAACACCTTCAATAATTCCATCGACGTAAACTGGTTCACCTTGCTGTTTTAAGAACTCAACAACATTAGCTACTTCATCATCAGCCACATACGCTCCATGCACCCTTAGTGGCAGACCTGAACCAGGAGGTAAATAAAGCATATCCCCTTGACCCAACAAAGACTCAGCACCCATTTGATCAAGAATAGTTCTAGAGTCCACTTTAGTTGATACTTGGAAAGAAATTCTAGTTGGAACGTTTGCTTTTATAAGACCAGTGATTACATCAACACTAGGTCTTTGGGTAGCCAATATTAAGTGAATACCAGCGGCACGTGCTTTTTGAGCAAGTCTAGCGATAAGCTCCTCAATTTTTTTACCAGATTGCATCATTAAATCGGCTAACTCATCAATGATTACAACAATCATAGGTAACACTTCTAAAGGCTCAGGATCTTCAGGAGTAAGAGTAAACGGATTAGTTAAAGGTTCACCTTTTGCAGCTGCCTCCCTAACTTTATTATTAAATCCCGCTAGATTACGTGTTCCTAGTTTACTCATTAATTTATAACGACGCTCCATCTCTGCCACACACCAATTTAGGGCATTAGCTGCATGTGCCATATTTGTAATTACAGGAGCAAGCAAATGCTGTATACCCTCATAAACACTCATCTCAAGCATCTTAGGGTCAATTAAAATCAGCTTAACTTCATCTGGTTTAGCTTTAAACAAAATGGAGAGAATCATCGCATTAATGCCTACAGACTTACCAGAGCCAGTTGTACCAGCAACAAGTAAATGAGGCATCTTAGCCAAATCTGCCACAATAGGGTTACCTGCAATATCCTTTCCCAAAACTATAGTAAGTAATGATGGGCTGTTATGGTACGCTTCAGAACCGATAATCTCACTTATATTTACGTATTGTCTTCTTGGATTAGGAAGTTCAATACCCATCAAGTTTTTACCCAATATAGTTTCTACAACCCTAATGCGAACTAGGCTAAGCGATCTAGCTAAATCTTTTGATAAATTAACTATCTGAGTTCCCCTAACCCCAGTTGCAGGCTCAATTTCATACCTAGTAATTACAGGTCCAGGCTGAGCTGAAATGACTTTAACTTCTACACCAAAATCACTAAGTTTTTTCTCTATTAAACGAGATGTAAATTCTATAGTCTCATCAGTAACTGTTTCAACTTGTGCTGATGGAGGGTTTAATAAATTAATAGATGGTAAATCTACAGATGAAGCTCCATCTAGTAGCAAACCTTGCTGTGTGACAGGTTTTTTTACTACAACCCTTTGAGGTTTTAAGGTTGGCTCGCTAGTTGGCAATACCACTGAATCCCCAACATTTTTACCTATACTAGGCTCATGACGAATATCTTCGTCCTCTACTTTTGTAGATTTAAATAAAGGTTCGTGATCCTTTATTTCAATTGCTAGCTCACTAGGTTCTACAGCGGTTCTTCGACTAGCAATTGCTGCCTCTCCTGCTTTACGATCAGCATTAGCCTCACTTACCTCTGTGAAATATCCAAATAATCCTAATATGATATCTCCCACCCATTCAAATACATCAAACCAAGAGAATTTCAAGGCAAGTGCTATCCCAATAAAAAAAACAAATAACATCAGAATATTTGTCGGAATAACACCTATCATGCTTTGAAGTAATGTAGCTAGACTAATACCAATAACTCCTCCTGCCCCACCAGGCAAGTTATAGGAAACATCTTGAAATTGGGATGCTTCAATTATCATGGCAGAGACCATAACCATAGCGAATCCAATCCATATTTCCCACTCAACGCGGGGTAATACAAAATCAGGATTTAAAACTAATTTTTGGTATGTCCTTCGGGTTAAACTTAGTCCACGAATTAAAAGAATGAGAACTACAAACCAAGTTGAATAACCCATAAGGTATAAAACACCCTGAGAAATATAAGCCCCAAAATATCCGAGATAATTGTGTACGTAATCATTTGAACTAACCGTACTTAACCAACCTGGATCTGCTGGGGACCATGAAAAAAGCATAAGCCCAAGCCCGAAACTTATAACAATAAAAATTAAACCCTTAATTTCGTTTAGTAGCGAACCAAAGCGACTTTGAGGCTTTGGAGCCTGAGAGGATTTCTTAGAGAGTGCCATAATCTAATTTATAATAGTTAGAAAATTATTATAACTAATACAAGATTAATGGAGCACTTAAGAATGTCCGTTTCCGAACATGAAAAAGTGATTATTTTAGGATCAGGTCCTGCGGGATATACAGCCGCTCTTTACGCATCAAGAGCCAATCTCAAGCCCTTATTAATTACTGGCCTTCAGCAAGGAGGACAGTTAACTACCACTACGGAAGTTGATAATTGGCCAGGAGAAGTTGATGGAATTCAAGGCCCTGATTTAATGACCAACATGCTCAATCATATTAAAAGATTTGATACGAGAACATTATTTGATACTGTTGTCTCATGCGATTTATCTACTCTTCCATTTAAATTAAAAACTGATGGCGGAAAAGATTTAACTTGCGATGCACTTATCATTGCCACAGGGGCATCAGCTCGTTATCTTGGTTTAGAGAGCGAGCAAAAATTTATGGGTCGTGGTGTGTCTGCTTGTGCTACTTGTGATGGATTTTTCTATCGCAATAAAGACGTAGTTGTTGTGGGAGGGGGTAATTCTGCGGTCGAAGAAGCTCTGTATCTTTCTAATATTTGCAAAACTGTTCATCTCATTCATAGACGCGATAAATTTAAAGCGGAGCCTATATTGATAGATAAATTAATGGCAAAGACCACTCAAGACGGAAATATAAAGTTACATCTAAATCAAAATTTAAAACAAGTAGTTGGTGATGATATGGGTGTAACTGGTGTAATTGTTGAAAGTACAGATGGTGTTTCTGAAACTAAAATTGATGTGAGTGGCGTTTTTATTGCCATAGGGCATACTCCAAATACTAAAATTTTTGAAGGACAATTAGAACTTAAAAACGGCTATATCGTGACACGCAAAGGGCATGAAATTTACTCGACCATGACTTCTGTGGAAGGTGTTTTTGCGGCGGGAGATGTTCAGGACGATATTTATAAACAAGCAATAACTAGTGCTGGGACGGGATGCATGGCTGCTCTTGATGCTCAAGCCTGGTTGGAACAAAATGCCCTCTAATAGAAAACAAAAGCTTGGGCTTAAGGATTTGAAGAATTTTAAAGCTTTTAAATCTAACCCAGGCGATAGCTATTATGAGGACCTAAAAGATGGTCAGAAAAAACAACCTCAAGAATCAAAGTCTAATTCTTTAAAAGACGGTCGATTGCAAACAAGGGAAGACAAAAAATCATCCACCGAAGGTAAAAGTGAGATTTCACAGCAAGTCTCACCTCAAAAAGTTCAATTTCAATTAAATATCTCCCCCGAGGACAAGTTACTATTTATAAAATCCATCAGAGGTGTTGTAAAACTTAACGATTCAAATCGCTACGAACACAAACCTTATGAAAAACAACTTACAGAAATCTTCAAAAATAAAAGACTTCAAGCTGAAGGAAGAGTTGAGCGAACAAAAAAATCTTTAAAAGACACTAAGCCTAAAAAAGCACGCAAGAATATTGCCAAAATAGTGGACAATTATGGGCATGATTTCTACCTTGCACCAAGCATCGGACACGATGTTATAAAAAAATTAAAGCAAGGGCATTGGGCAATTGAATCTACACTTGATTTACATGGATTTACGGAAGATGAGGCGTACGAACGATTCGAGCGATTTATGAGTTCTTGTGTGATTCATAAGGTGCGTTGTTGCATGGTAATTCACGGAAAAGGTTTAGGGTCAAAAGATGGTGTCCCTATATTAAAATCGGCTGTTATGTCTTGGTGTCGGGATAGACCAAGTGTTGCGGCTTTTGTGCCGGCTCCAGATAATATTGGCGGGGACGGTGCACTATTAATTCTTAATAAAATATCATGATAAATTTTCACTTCAATGCAGTAACAGGACTTTTGGTTGCCCTAGTTTTACTGGGGTATTTTGGGCATAATGTTGCGATTGCTGTATCCGCATTAGTCTTGTTAGTTATACAGCAGTCGGGATTAGCGGTTACATTGCCATGGATAAATAAAAATGGGATAAATCTGGGAGTAATTATTCTGACCATAGGCGTTTTAAGTCCTCTAGTTTCTGGCAAAGTTGTTCTTCCTAATCTAAATGAACTTTTAGATTGGAAAATTATCTCAGCCATTGCGGTAGGCATATTGGTTGCCTGGTTTGGAGGACGTGGTGTTACTCTAATGAGATTTCAGCCGACATTGATTACAGGTTTGATTATAGGAACATTAATTGGAGTAGCATTCTTCAGAGGCGTTCCTGTTGGACCTCTCATCGCTGCAGGTATACTGTCCCTGTTTGTATCAAGTTCGGACTAAATATGTCCTTATTTAATCCATCTCTAACTCAGGTACGTGAATTTTTTGTAGGGACTTTTGGTCGCTATGAAAGAAGTGAAGCCCTTGACCCTATGGGCAAACTAGCTATTAAGTGGATTCTTAAGCATCCTGAGTATTTTGCTCTATTGCGCGACCCTGATGCAACCCGTGCGGAATTCACGGTTGCGAGTGGGCAGACTAATCCTTTTCTTCATCTATCTATGCATTTATCGATTGAGGAGCAGTTATCCATCGATAGTCCTCGCGGAATTCGTGCAATATTCGATAAGCTTGCCACAAAAAAAGGCGAACATGAGGCCCACCACGTTATGATGGAGAGTTTGGGGCAGATTATTTGGGAGTCGCAACGTGCGGGCCGACCTCCTGATCAAGAGAGATATTTGGAACTTCTGACTTTGCGTTCTGAATAGCTATTGAGTGCCCAATATCGATGCACCTATATAACAAATCAAAATTAGCCAGCAAAGCATAATAGTCGCAATAATATAAGGCTTAAATCCAGCTTTTTTGAACATATCCTTCTGTATAGATAATCCTAGAGCGAACATCGCAACGGTGAGTAGAAAATCGTCTACCAGAGCGATTGTTGGAGTTATCATATGCCTAATACTTAGTGGCAATAACGACGCAACTATCACTACTACCAAAAACCAAATTGCAAATACTGGAATAGACTTGCGAATAGATGAAGCCCCTTCAGGAGAGCCAAAATACGAAGAGTTCAATCCAAGCATCAGTAAGAATGGAACAAGCATAAGCACACGCAACATTTTAATAATAACGGTAATTGAGCTTGCTTCCCCGCCTACAGAGAATCCAGCTGCAACTGCATGTGCAACCTCATGCAAACTGCCACCCATAAAAAAGCCCATCTGAGCCTTTGTAAAACCTAATATGCCTGATTCGTAGACCAAAGGGTAAACAAACATGCATGTGGTGCCGAATACGACTACAGTGGCCACAGCAATTCCGACTTTTTGACTACTACCTTTGACAATACTCTCTGTGGCAAGCACGGCCGCAGCCCCACAGATAGCACTTCCTGAGCTTATGAGCGAAGCAGATTGCCTATCCAGACCCATTGCCCGCGAAGCGAAAAAGCCAACAAAAAAAGTACTAAATACAATAATAAATGCATAGGCAATGCCCTCGTATCCCACAAGCATTATTTGATCAAGCGTTATCCTAAAACCATACAATATGATTCCTAGACGAAGAGCCTCTCTCGTACACTTTGCGTAAACGCCACTTAAAACAACGAGCTTGAGAATACGGGGGACAATATTGCCAACTAAAGCACCAAGCAAAACGGAAATTATAAGAGGACTTAAATGCAACGAGTTAAGCGGCGGCACTCGGGATAGTATCATCGCAACAATAGCCATACCTACCACTATTAATGTTGCTCTGATTTTTAAATCCCTAGTCACTTTATTACTCCTGCTTATAACTATAAAGAATAAGTATATAACTAAAAACTATATAAGTGGCAATGTTAAAATAATTCATTTATTTTCTGTCCGCTCAAAATGAGAAAAATTTATAAATATTTAGGCTTTTTAAGTGTTCAACTCCTGTGTGCTGCTTCTGCTATTTCTCAAGAGAGCGGTTCAAACTTGCAGTCCGATTTTCTTGCAAAATTGTATGTTACTGTGCTTGAGAGCGGTGGCAAAGCTAAATCAACGGATGTAGTGTATGGGGTGGCTTCAAGTCGATTAAAAGATTCTTTGTTGAAACTTGAGAAATCAACCCGCAACGGTAATTCATGCGGCGTTAAAGAAAATATTATGTGGAATGCGGATAAGCCTGATTTCAATCAATCCATAACCTTTAGCGAAATCACAAAAAATATTTTGCTCGCTAAAATCGGAGAGTCTGAGGTTGTGATTTGGGATGTGAATTGCTTAAGTTCTGGAGCTTGCGAAATAAACGATGTGTATTTAGATGGTGACTCATTGAATAAGAGTGTAAGCAAGAACTGCAAATAATTTTTTTCACATATGATTAAGTCCACCTGAAACGGTGGACTTTTTTTGTATCTTGGGCTTACCACAAGGGTCCGAAGACCCTTACTACTACCAGCTATACTTAAGACCAATCTGACCTTTGATTCCTGAGCGATCTTTGCTACCTACATTAGTCTGTACTCTTATATCGCCATATAGGTTTAAAGACTTACTAACTGATGCTTGTCCTCCTAAGCCAAGCTCTAAGAATGTGCGGTTGAATTTCTCCTCCACATTATCCTTACCGATTTTGACTTTCGGATTTGATGTTAAATCAGTTATTAAGTTAGCTGTCATATACACTGAGCTACCTACTGCAGATGCTTTAGGTGCTAAGTCATATCCCATCCTCACACCAACTCTGCCTCTTAGGGCATTTGCATCCACTCCCTTGACTTCACGAGCTTTGTCTTTAAAGTCATCTAGGCTTAGATGTTGGTAGGCAAGCTGTGCTTGTGGCTCGATAAATCCACCTGCGGTACCAAGTGCAAACTTATGTCCAATCTCTGCCGATAGCAACGCACTCCAGCCGCTTTGATCAGCCTTAATACCATTGCGTGCATTGTATTTATTTTTAAGCTTACTTACTTGTCCCACTAAATCAAAATACGAACCATTAGGGTTATAGCTTGTATGATAAACACCTAGGCTTAAGGCATCTGTTGTGATACCGCCTACTAACTTATCATCTACCACTATGCCGTTTACTTTTCTCTCTTCATCAAACGTATCCACATCCGTGTTTGTGTAACCAAACATCACCCCTGTCTCGCTTCTTGCATTTAAGCCTCTATACTTAGTTGCAAGGTCAAAACCAAACTGCCAAGAGGAAGATTTAGACTTAGAGGAGAACTGCTTAGAGCCCGTTAAATCAAGATCAATACCTCTGATTCGACCCCAAACCTTACCTCCTGAGTTTGTAGATTGAGACTGAGCTCCAATCCTCTCATTTAAGGTCCCAAGGTCTGCAAACCCTGTACTCAAATTAATGGTAGGCCCTTGCAAATATCCAGGAACTGATTGTGAGAACGTACCTTTAAGTTTCCACTTATAGTTATTACCCACTTTAACAAGCTGTATCTGTTCTGCTCCCTCAGTCTCTGCTGAACCAGTAAACACATTACCCTCATGCTCTTGATCAACGGTTACTACGTCTTCAGAGTACTTATCATCCCCATAAGGACTAACATCACCGCGTACTACGCCGTTATTACCTACTTCTACTTTAGTTAAGCCAAAGGCTTTACCTTTAACATGAAGAGCATCAGTTACCGATTCATTTGGATTATTCCAAATAGTGTTCACTTTAAGCTTAGAGCCCTCTTCACCAACATAGTCTCCTTCAACTGTTAGAGTTGAACCTACATTCGCTTTGTCGTCTTTTTCACCACCAAGGAATATTGTTCCACCTGCTTTATTAGTGAAATTACCTCCCACCACATAATCAGATTTAGAGCCAGGTCCTTGTGCTTGATCAGCTAAAAGACCTTTGTCTTCAGCTCCTACGATAAATGAGCCATTGTTTTCGATATCACCTGCTATAGAGCCGACACCTGCAAAAGTAGAGCCTGTACCAATCGCAAGTTTCTTAATCTTAAGGTCAATTGGTATATCATTTGTGCCTGCAATAAGTGTACTGCCATCGGCTCCAACCAAGTCTCCACCAAAGTTTGGCAATGTCTCTGGTATTAACTCTAAGCGACCATCAAAATTAAGAGTACCATTACCTTTAACTTTTGCATCGATTGTGCCATTAGCTGTTAAATTGATAGTACCTGAGTTATTGGTATCAACTGTAGTAGAGCCAAGGTTTTTCTTCTCTTTAGCAGTAACGTCTGCACCATCTTCAATATCAAGCTCTGAAGCGGCTGTTAGGCCAGAGTTATCGCCTGTGAGTTCTACAGTTTTATCGGCTTTTACTGATACCAGACCATCTCCAGAAAGATCGTTATCGATTTTACCGTCCGTATTGATTATGAAATTACCGTTTTGAGCAACTGCCACTGGACCATGGCCTGCACCATCTTCATGACCTATCTCATAGATGCCATGATCACTGACAGTGATTTTGCTATTTAATTCATCTTGAGCACCTTCAGATTTGAGATGAGATTTTTTATCCTCTGAAGTACCTACGATTTCAAGCTCACTACTCTGAGCTCCTTTAAGAGTGCCTTCTTTGGCTATGCTTAGGCCATCTGCACAATCGCCATGAACCACAAGTTTGCCTGTTTTAAGGTCTACAGTAGAGTCTTTCTCAGCGTTTAAGCACCCAATATGAACAGGTTTAGATGAATCTAGTCCATCTTTGATTTCAAACACTGCATCAGGATCAACATTTAAATTAGCCGTGTGTTTGTCAGCTGAACCTAGGGCATTTTCTGAGCCTGCGATAAGCTTGCCACCTAAAACATTAGTATCACCTGTAAACTCATTAGCCGAGTTGGCAATCTCTACTTTGTGAGTGTTAGGGTCATCATTGCCAGTGCCGATATCTAAACCACCTTCTCCTGTAAGCTTAGCTGTAAGTGTATTTGCACCTTCAGCTGTACTTAAAGGGTCAGCTACCAAAGAGAGTTGCTGATCTTTTAGAATATCAAGAGATTTAAGAATATAGGAAGCATAAAGACCTTTCTTAGTATCCCCATCTTGCTCTTTTTGCAGATGCGATGCAAGGTCGTATTCACCTTTAGCTACAGCTTCATTGTTTTGAACAATATCAAGTTTAGCTGGATTAGAGATGTTATTGCCGTCTTTATCGGTAAATACAACTTCTACATTTGATTCTTCGCCTTCGACTGTACCTGTTGCTTCAATTAGAAGTACTTTATTCTCTGCATCATCCTGAGTAAGAAGAGCTTTCTCATTTTTTGCTAGAGGATCAGATACAAACTCATCAGCGATTACTGATACCTTAGATTTATCACCTGCAGCTCTAAGAACAGGATCAACAACCGCTTGAACATTTAAGTTCTCAACTTTAAGCGAAGCTGGAACATTCTCTTTATATGCAATGATTGCGTTATTTAATTTAACTTCGCCACCATTTAGCGTTAATGAGCCAATCTCAACAGGTGCTGCTGGATTACCGAATTTAGGTACATCTGCTACCGCCCCTTTGTTAAGAACTAAAGTAGTTCCAGAGTGAGCAGCCTTAACGTTTTGAGGATTAAGTTCAACTTTCGCATTATTTATCTCATAAGAGCCATTAAACTCATCATACTTACCGTTAAATGCAACTGACTGATTGTTTGCATCAACTGCATAAGTACCGTCACCTTTAACCTTATCGGTTAAAGAGACCTCAGCTGATGCTTCTGAGTTATCTCTTAGAAGCTTAGTACCTTCAGCTAAATTCCAGTTTCCTGTGAACTCATCTACTTTAGAGTCTTTAGTTAAAGAGATGTAAGAGGCATTTGTTAATGCAACTTCACCTGCTCCAGAGATTGTAGGTGTAGAGAGTTTTTCAGGTTTACCTGATTCACCATTAATGCCTTTAAGTTCAACTGTACCTTCAGCTACAGCCTCACCTGTACCAAATTGTGATAGTTTTGTGGCAATTAATTTAGTTCCTTCAAGCACATTCCAAATTCCATCAAACTCTGTACTATCTTTAGTGAGTTCAACTTGTGCACCTTCAGAAGTCTCAACACTACCAGAGCCTTTAATAGCAACTTTAAGCTTGCCAGCATCACCAGTCATGGTGCTTAATTCAAGCTTACCATTGTCGTTTGTATTTACAACACCGGTACCAAGTGCATTTTGATTTTTAGCTTTTGCAATCGAATTATCTTTGATATCGACAGTGCCAGTGAGACCAGAATTATCAGCCGCTAATTCAACATCTCCACCATCCACAACAAGAGATCCATCTCCGCTTACTACATTATCAAAAACACCGCTTAATACTTTAAGCGTCGCATTTCCTGAGCCTGAGACGGTCACTTTACCATTGCCAATTGATTCAAGATTTTCAAGTACAAGCGATGTCTTATCTTGAGCTTCAACAGTGCCTGAGAATGCACTATTTGCTTTCTTGATAACTAGGCTAGAAGGGTGTTCTGCAGTATTAAGAACAATTTTCGATTTAGCAGAGCCGCTCAAAGCCCCTTCGCCTGCTATGCTACTAGAGGCTTCAGAAGCATTCGAGTGGTGTAGATTCAAAGTGCCATCGTTAAGCGTAACTTTAGAGCCATCCTTCGCTTCAAGTGCATCTGAGTGAGCTGCCTTATTCGAATCGGTCGCAACTTCAGTGCCATTCTCTAAAATGATTTTGCTTGTGTGCGATTCTGCAGTACCAGTCGCATTATCTGATGCAAAAGTAAGTTTACCAGACTCTACATGCGTTGCACCTTTATAAGCATTAACTTCGTTTTTGAGCGAAATTTCATCCTGAGCATTAACTTTGATACCGCCTTCGCCCGTCACTTTTGCAGAAAGCACTGCCGCATCACCCTCGCCTGCTTTGCGAAGATCTAGCATCTTGCCCGCTAAAATATTTAGCTCTTTAAGTGCATAAATGGCATTAATACCCTTGTTATCGCCGCTAGCTGCAACCTGAGCTCCAATTCCATACTTAGCGTCTGCAACTTTATCGCCTCCTTGTTTGATGGCAATGCTCTTGTCGCTTTGCTCCGCCGCTTGGTTATCGATTTTAAGTTCTAAATTGCCTTCTGTTACTGTTCCTGTTGCCTTAACGATATTGGTGATAATTTCACCATCATCTTGAGCAAGAAGTCCAAGTTGAGATATATCAGAAAGCACCCCATTTTGGTCAAAGTCATTTAGAAACTCACCTGAAGCAAGTTTTACTAAACCGCTATCAGCATTTAAATCTTTTACTTTAAGTGCAGCAGTTTCAGAACCTGGTTTTAATGCAATCAAGGATTTATCGATAATTAAGGAACCACCAGTGAAACTTAGATTACCGATTTCTTCAGTTACGTCTGGTTTTTGAACGACAACAGAAGCTTCTGCTCCAGAAGAAAGTTCTAAAGTACCTGCTTTAACAGCCTGAATATTTGCTTCATTAAGTTCAAGTTTAGCGTTAGTTAATTTAGTTGTTCCTAAATGTTGAGTGTAATCTGAACCTGTGAAGTTAAGTTTTTGATTATTTGTATTTACCTCAAGAACACCTGTAGTATCAGAACTTACGCTATAAGCTAGGTTAACATCTGAGTTTGCACCTGATTGGTTATGATACCAACGTGATGTATCGTTGATAGTAACTTTGCTTTCAGATGCACCCGCACCCAAAGTCTTAACTTCTATTTCAGAGTTTTGATTTAAGACAATGCTTTCGAAATTACTAATCCTTTGTGTATCGGTTGAGAACCACGCTTTAGAACTATTGAATGATAATGTATCTGTACCATCACCACCATCTAGAATACCTAAAGCCGCTTTATTTGCATCAGTTAATCCAGTTACATTAACTTTATCATCGCCCTCTTGAGTTTCTATAGACTTAGCTGATTTAACATTATCTATATTAACTGTGTCCGCACCCTCACCTGTTTGGATACTACCGTCATTGGTGCTGCCATCTTGCAAATCGTAAGTATCAGATCCTGAGCCAGATTTAATAGCTGCTGTTGAGGTTCCACTATTAATATAAGAGTTTTCTCCTTCACCGAGATTAACATCTCCTTTTAGTGTGCCTGAGTTAATTAAAGAGTCATCGCCAGATCCAGTTAATAAAGAAGTTGAATTAAGTGTTCCAAAGTTTGTGATGGAATTAGTTCCTTCTCCTAGGTTGATATTGGCTTCTAAATTGCCTGATGCATCAACTAAAAGTTCATCCTCGCCAGATTCAGTTATAAGATTGTCTATGGATGCAGTAGAATCCAAAACTTTAATATCATTATTACCGCCACCTAAATTTACAAGTGATGAATCAACACTTGATGATCCCTGAATGTTTAATGTATCGATGCCCGAACCAGTATTAATTTCACCTGTAAATGTTGTATTTTCATCTTTTATTGTGATTGAGTTTAATCCATCACCTAGAGATAGATTTCCAGACATACTGGAGCCATTAGCCATTCTGAATGTATCATCGCCACCACCTGCAGTTATATGACCAGTTTGTTTAGCTGATGAATTATTGTTAGGAGTATCAGACTGTATGAAAATTGTATTATCTCCCTCGCCAGCATCAATACCACCTTTTACATCAGCATTTGCTCCAAAAATACGGAATTCATCATCTTTAGCCTTAGTAACAACCTTATTTTCTAATACTCCGCTATTTTCAAGATTAACTTGAGCTTCACCAAATTTAATTTCACCCGTAATTGTTGGTCCAGCTTCAGTTGAAGAAGAATCAGCTTTAAGGTTTTTAAAACTTATCGTGGAATCTGCTGTTGCAGAATAGTCGATAGCTACCCCACCGTCTGGAGACGTGATATTTCCATTGTTTGTGAATTCGTTATCTTGCTGATGTTTCTTAACCCACTCTTTAAGATCAATAATAGCGTTAGCGGAATTTGATGTCAGATTTCCACTATTAGTAAGTCTTGGTCCCGCATTATCAATATCCCAAGCAGCTCCAGCATCAGTAGATTCAAGATTAATATTTGCTGCACTGCTAAATGAACCTGAAGTATTGATATACAGTGCTCTACCAGTAGCCCCGTCCTTAACATTAATATCGATTCCGCCAACAGTTAAATCTTCATCTGTTTCTTCCCAGCGGTCATCGCCACTTAGACTTGCATCTGCTTTCCTGTTCGCAAAAACAATACCCGTTCCTGATCCAGTAATATTAATAGTACCGCTAGATTCATTTGCTAATGCAGTCCCAGAGCGAATCGCAATACCATCTGTTACTTCAAAAGTAGTCCCTTTTGTGGCAATGCCCTCTATTTCAGCCTTATTCTCTACAA
This sequence comes from Taylorella equigenitalis ATCC 35865, assembly GCF_000276685.1. Taxonomy (NCBI): domain Bacteria; kingdom Pseudomonadati; phylum Pseudomonadota; class Betaproteobacteria; order Burkholderiales; family Alcaligenaceae; genus Taylorella; species Taylorella equigenitalis. Next base: position 1,303,009 of record NC_018108.1, read on the forward strand.
TAGCACCAGTACCGTCTTCTAAAAGAGATAATGTATTAGCTCCTAATGTAAGACCTGTAGCACCAGTATCCACAAGGACAACACTCGCAGCACCACCAGCTTTGATTGTCGCATCAGTTGAACCCTCACCTGACATATCCAGTGATGCACCTTCGCCTAGACGAATTGCTGCATCAGTGGCTTTACCGTTAGTGAGCTGTATATTGCCTGCTTTATGTTCGAATTTAGATTGAACGCCCGAGTCAGATGCACCTGATACGTCAACTGCTGCCACTGCTTGAGTAGATCCATCTTTATGAGCACCTGCGACAACTATATTCCCGTGATTAACTAATTTACCGCCTTTGGTTAATTCAACAGCAATCTCATCCTTACCTTGAAGATTTACATCTCCATGGTTAATTAATTCACCTTCATTAGTTACCGCATAAGCACGTGATTCCTCGGCGGTTGCTTCAGAAGTAATGTTAGAGTAAGAATCAAGTTTAGTTCCTTGTTTTACTCCTTCATTTTCACCTATGATGGATATACTTCTTCCATCTACAACAGCAGCTTTAGCAAGCTTTCCACTTAAAATAAGTTCTGTTTCTTCGCTTAGTGTTCCAGTTGCACCACCTACAACTCGCAATGCAACGGATTTATCACCAGATGCTGTAATGGAAGCACCACCAGTAGTAACTGTTGAGTTTTTATCAGTTATCCACAATGCGGTTGATTCTACTCCACTAGCAATTAAAGTGGTTTTTCTATTTGGATCAGTAGATGTTCCATCATAACTAGCACCACCAGCAATTCTAAAAAGTTGAGACTGTTCAGAATGAACATTTTGCTCACTAGTACTGTTATTAATAATTTGCGATCCTGCACCATGGATAAAGTAAGCTATATGCTCTCTTCCTGATTTAATATCTATTTTAGAATTTGCCCCTAAGATTACTTTACCTTTATTTCTGGCATGAATGGCAATACCTTTGTTACCCTCTAAATTGACAGTGCCATCAACTTCAATTGTGCTTTTTTCTGACCATACACCGTAGTTTCTAAACCCTGGCAGTAAGCTACCAGAGACATTTATGATAGAATCCTCGGTGTTAACTATTCTACCACCAGATGAGGTTCCAGATATTTTGACCCCAATATTATTTGAGCCGTTAACGTTTACTATACCACTATTAGTTACAAGTGTTTCTGCACTACCTTCCCCTGAACCTCCATTTGAAATATCAATACCAACGTTACTACGACCATTTTCCTTAGATCCATTAAGGGTAATTGAGCCCGAATTAGTAACTTTAATAGCAGATCCGTTGATGAAAATTCCTGTAGCACCATCAACATTATCATGAATTAATAATTCACCTGTATTAGAAAATTTAGCCCCATTGACATCACCACTATCACCTAGAACAACACCTCGGAATATACCCTGTTTGTTATGTACTTTTACACCTTCAGGTGACAGCCCAATATGAATTTTTCCTTTGTTTTCGCCAATTGAAGCACCTGTAACTCTAATTCCTTCAAAAGGATTACCTGAACTATATATTTGACTCTCATTTAAAAAATCTCTATAGGAGATAAAAATTTCACCATTTTGTGTTGTTCCAGCAGAGTCGTTTATAACTTTTCCACCGTTATATGCCCACATAGCAAACGATCCTGAACCAAATAAGGATAATTTACCTCTATTTATTGCTAAAGAATTTTCGCCTCTAGCAAGCATTAATCGGGTTCTATCCAACGAGGCCGCATATCTTTCATCTTTATAATATTTGGGACTGATTATATGGCCTGTAGATTCATTTATTATGTGACCACCTTCGTCAGCTTGCATACCTATTGCATCAGCCTGACCCCGCATAAATTCAAATGTACCTCTGTTTATAGCCTTACTACCTATACCTTGTGATCTAATAGCAGCTTCTGATGTTACTCCTTTTATAGGAGATAAAGACTTACTTGCAAACAGAGCACCTTCTGCAATTTCAACTGTACCTCCATTTTGGGCCTGAATGATAGACCTAGTACCCATTGGAATACTAGTTTCTCCCAAATTCTGAAATAATTCATCCTTTAATCTATAACTTATTTTTTCAATTTTATAAGCCTTCTTAAAATACTCTAAATACTCACTTTCGGATTTAATCTCGCCATTCATAACCTCTTGTATGAGCTGATCGTTATATGCTTTAAAAGAATCTAAATCTACTATATTGAACTCTACACCAGTTTTAGTAGTTTGAATTCCACCAGGCTTATAGAAATTTCGAGCTTGATTTCTTATCAGCAAAAAACTGTCACTTTCAAGTTGATTTCCAAGAGCATCACCTAAAATTACAAAATGAGAAGATCCATTCTCACCCCAGATCACCTTAGAACCAACACCATCAGCAACAACTAATTGCGAGTTTTTAGAGTAAAGTCTTATAACATTATTAGGATCGATTAATAAACCGCCATCCCTAATGTCAGATCCATCAAAATTCCCTTTAGTAGGGTTGAAGGTAATTTGTCCGCCCTCTTTGGCGGTAACAATCCTAAAATTGTTATAAAAATTAACTTGACCTCCAGGGACGTTGGATCCCATAGACCAAACATAACCGTGAGCTTTTCTAACTTTGAAAAAACTAGAATCGTATACTTGAATTGTGGTTTTACTTTTAGTCACACTATCTTCATATACAACTGATTTTTTTGGATCAAAAACATAATTATCAGCTTTTGGCCCGTAATCATTTATATCAGGATTCCAAACGTAATCTTTAATTTTTTCCCAATCCTGAGGTAATACAGCATTTTTGAATCTATCATTTTTCTCATGGGGATAGTAATTTATTATGGCGTATTTGTTTTTATAATTATCAACAGCATTTTCAAGAGACCCAGTTACATTAACAGTTTCCCCTGCCCCCGCAACAATCGGTCCTTCGCCCGCATTATCACCCCAAGGTCCATTAGGATCTGTAGGAGCACCAGAGACTGTAGGATCAAATCTCAAAGTTGTCAAATCCACAGTAGTTGTCTGTGCAAGCACACCCATTGCCATCCCACTGAGGGCTAAAGAAGCGATTAATTTTTTTGTGCTAACATTCTTACAGTAACCGCGAGCAAATTCATTAACCGCAACCCATGAACCAAGTGTTTTGTTATATACAACCTTGAAAATTTTGTTCATACAACCCTCAATTAGAAATTATTATTAAAAAATCAAACCCTGTAATTTTAAGAAATCAAAATTACAAATTTTTAAACATTGTAAGATTTTTTAATGGGTTGTATGCAAAACTTATCTATATGTAACAAAAAAGAAACCCACCTGCACGGTGGGTCATAATGAAAATTCTAATTTATAGACTACTAAAAAAATCTTTTACTTTGTCCGTCCAATGCTTGTTTTGAGGGACATTTTTTCCACTGTCTTTTTCAAGGGATTCATCAAATTGCCTAAGAATATTTTTTTGTTCTTCGCTTAGATTTACTGGAGTTTCTATATGAACATGACAGTAAAGATCACCTGGCACAGAAGAACGTACACCCTGTATACCTTTGCCCTTCAATCGGAACACTTTACCAGATTGCGTACCCTCAGCTACGGTGATATTTGCCTTTCCTTGAAGTGTTGGAACTTCAAAAACCCCACCCAAAGCAGCAGTTACAAATGGAAGAGGTACTTCGCAATGTAAATCATCTCCATCTCTTTCGAAAATAGGATGTTTCTTAATGGAAATCTCGACGTATAAATCCCCAGACGGACCACCGTTTATACCTGGTTCTCCATGCCCGTTAAGTCTAATACGCATACCGTGGTCGATACCTCTAGGCACATCCACAGATAAAGTTTTTTGTTTGCGTATATGACCAGACCCGTTACATTTAACGCAAGGCTCCTTGATAACCGTACCTGAGCCACCGCAAGTATGGCAAGTTTGTTGAAATCTTAACGGTCCCTGACGAACTACCGTTGCACCAGTTCCGTTACAAGCAGGACATGTAGTGGGTTTTGCACCATTTTTTCCGCCAGTCCCGTGGCAGGCACCACAAGATTCATATCCATTAAAACGAATCTCAGTTGTATATCCTGTAGCAGCTTGCTCGAGAGTAATCTCAAGACGATATCGTAAATCATTTCCGCGGAAAGACTGAGGCTGAGCACGGCCACCACCTCGTGTTGCACCCCCAAAAATGTCCCCGAAAATATCTCCAAAGATATCTCCGAAATCCGCACCAGCACCAAATCCACCTGCACCGCCCATGCCGTTAGGATCAACTCCTGCATGTCCGAACGAATCGTAGGCTTGGCGTTTTTTAGGGTCAGTAAGGGTCTCGTAGGCCTCTTTTACCTCTTTAAATTTTTCTTCAGCTTGTTTGTCATTGGGATTACGATCGGGGTGATATTTCATAGCTAAGCGACGATAAGCTTTTTTTATCTCATCGTCGCTTGCACCCTTCGCAACTCCTAGAACTTCATAAAAGTCACGTTTTGCCATTGGTTATTACTTGCTTTCTGAATCCTCAGATTTAACTTCAGTAAATTCAGCATCAACAACATCATCATTAGAAGATGCTCCAGCATCGCCTGTACCTGCACCACTAGAAGCACCAGCTTGCTCAGCAGTTTGTTGAGCTTGCATATCAGCGTACATCTTCTCTCCTAATTTTTGAGATGATGTAAGAAGAGCTTGAGTTTTAGATTCAATTTCTTCTTTATTATCTCCTTTTATAGATTCTTCGAGATCTTTAATCGCAGTTTCAATAGCCTCTTTTTCTGAAGATTCTAATTTATCGCCATATTCAGTTAAAGACTTACGAGTAGCATGTACAAGACCATCTGCTTCGTTACGAACTTTAACTAATTCAGCAACTTTTTTATCTGCCTCTTCATTGTCCTGAGCATCTTTTACCATACGTTCAATCTCTTCATCAGTAAGACCAGAGTTAGCTGTAATGGTAATTTTATTTTCCTTACCAGTACCTTTATCCTTAGCTGATACATTTAAGATACCGTTTGCGTCAATATCAAGCGTAACTTCAATTTGTGGTATACCACGTGGAGCTGGAGGAATGCCTTCAAGATTAAATTCACCCAATGCTTTGTTGTATTGAGCAATTTCACGCTCACCCTGGTAAACCTTAATAGTTACCGCTGGTTGATTATCGTCCGCAGTTGAGAAAACTTGAGTATGACGAGTAGGAATAGTAGTGTTTTTCTGAATCAATTTAGTCATAACACCACCAAGTGTCTCAATACCAAGTGACAGCGGTGTAACGTCTAGAAGTAGTACGTCTTTGCGATCACCAGATAAAACAGAACCTTGAATACCAGCACCAACAGCAACAGCTTCGTCGGGGTTAACGTCTTTACGTGGAGCTTTACCGAAAAATTCTTGAACTTTCTCTTGAACTTTTGGCATACGAGTCATACCACCTACTAAGATGACATCATCGATATCGCTTACTTTAATACCAGCATCTTTTACTGCAATACGGCAAGGTTCTATAGTGCGTTCAATTAAATCCTCAACTAAAGCTTCTAGTTTCGCACGTGAAAGTTTTACGTTAAGATGCTTAGGACCCGAAGCATCCGCAGTGATGTACGGCAAATTAATTTCAGTTTGAGCTGTAGAAGAAAGTTCAATTTTCGCTTTTTCTGCAGCTTCTTTTAAACGTTGAAGTGCAAGAACATCTTTAGATAAATCAACACCTTGTTCTTTTTTGAATTCACCAACGATGTAGTCGATTATGCGTTGGTCGAAATCCTCACCTCCTAAGAAAGTATCACCGTTTGTAGATAAAACTTCAAATTGGTTAGCACCATCAACATCTGCAATTTCGATAATTGAAATATCAAATGTACCACCACCCAAGTCAAACACAGCAATTTTACGATCACGTGATTCTTGTTTATCTAGACCAAACGCAAGAGCAGCTGCTGTAGGTTCGTTAATAATGCGAAGAACATTTAACCCAGCAATTTTGCCAGCATCTTTAGTAGCTTGACGCTGACTATCGTTAAAGTATGCAGGAACTGTGATTACGGCATCCTTAACTTCCTCACCTAAATAATCTTCAGCTGTCTTTTTAATTTTGCGAAGAATATCAGCAGACACTTGCTGAGGAGCAAGTTTTTTACCGTTAGCTTCTACCCAAGCATCACCATTATCTGCCTCGATTATCTTATAGGGCATAAGATTTAAGTCTTTTTGCACTTCATCATCTTTAAAACGACGACCAATCAAACGCTTAACCGCAAAGATTGTATTTTGTGGGTTAGTTACCGCCTGGCGCTTAGCTGGAGCACCAACTAAAATTTCACCATCAGATGCATATGCAACGATAGAAGGAGTAGTGCGAGCACCCTCAGAGTTTTCGATGACTTTAATTTGGCCACCGTCCATAACAGAAACGCAGCTGTTAGTAGTACCTAAGTCAATTCCAATGATTTTTGCCATTTTGAAATCCTTTAAAAAATTCTTTATATGTTGAATATGGGGATGTATATAAAATTTTCAATATTAAGAATTGAAAATTTAATCTTCCTGCACCTGACTACCCTGCTGAAACTATTACTAATGCTGGTCTAACAACACGATCAGCCAACTTATACCCTTTTTGTAGAACCTGTACTATTCCATCCTTAGTAATATCGGCGTTAGGAACAGAAGAAATAGCCTGATGAACATTTGGGTCAAATTTATCGCCTTCATTTGGCTGAATTTCTGTAAGATTATTACGCTCTAAAGCTTGGGTTAATTGTTTGTATGTAAGATCCATGCCCTCTTTCAGGCTTTCTAGACTCTGATTTTCTGAATTAAGTGCGGCTTCAAGAGAATCCCTTACTGGCAATAAAGCCGACGCAAACCCCTCAAGTGCGTACCTGCGAGCCTTAGAAATTTCTTCATTTGAGCGACGACGAATATTTTCCACTTCGGCCATAGCACGTAAACTTTGATCCTGCATCTGCAGAACCTGCTCCTGTAATTCCGAAATTAATTTATCAGAGTCTTCTTCCTCTGCATATGATGCCACGCCATCTTCGACTGCACCTTCAACATCAATCCCAACTTCCTCCCGTGGCAATGCTTCAGTATCATCCAATTTAGTCTTTTCCGCTTCAATATCGGCATTATTCATAAATACTCCGAAAAAAATCCCTAGTTACTGCAAGTATCTAGGGATTAATTTTTATATTTCAAGTAAGACTAAAGAGTATTTTGTATTTTCCTATAAGCAGCAGCAAAACTAATATTTGTAAGCATTACAGATTCAGAAAAATTTCTAGCATCTTCAGGAACAGTATCGAGCTTATTTAAATCAGTAGCTTGTCGTACAACAGTAGCAGAAGGCAAATAAAACCGTTCTGGAATATCGTGACTATCAACTACACAATTATGTCTCAGAACTGACTCATCGCCAACGACTGAGTTATAGACCACTGTATTAAACCCAACAAATACCCGATTACCTATAACACAGGGTCCATGAATAATTGATCTATGTGCTATTGATGAGTGCTCTCCTATTACTACAGGTGCTCCGTCTTTAGAATGAATAACAACCCCATCTTGAATATTAGAATTCGCCCCGATAATAATAGGTTCTATGTTTCCGTTTGAGTCCATTTCATCAGCCCTAATCACAGCATAAGGTCCAATAAAAACATTAGGTCCTACAATCACCTTACCGCACACAATTGCGGTCGGATCTACAAAAGCACTTTCAGAAACTTCGGGAAAATCTCCTCTTGGATTTAGTCTGAGCAAGGGTTTCTCCAATCAAAAATATGATGATAAACAATTTCGTTTAAGGTCTCACACCATTCCTCACTAGAATTCAAACAAGGAATGTAGCCAAATTTTTCACCGCCACTATTCATAAAAACATCTCGCAATTCTCGATCAATTTCATCAATAGTTTCAATACAGTCAACAGCAAATCCAGGAGCTATAACATGCAGATTTTTAACACCTTGGGAAGGGTATGAACGAATAACAGATTCCGATGATGGCTCAATCCATTTTTCACGTCCGAATTTAGACTGAAAAGCTATATCAACCTGAGGTCCATCTTGTGGCAATGCAGCTTTAATCAATTCAACCGTATGTAAGCATTCACTATAGTAGGGATCCCCTGCATCTATCATAGACTGAGGTAATCCATGAAAACTACAAAGCAACCTATCAGGTTGACCATTTTCTGCCCAATACGCTTTGATAGAGTTTGCTATACATTCAATGTACTCAGGAAATCTGTAATAACTTTTAATAAATCGTAGCTCAGGGAAATCCTTCATTTCCTTTACGGTGCGAGCTACTGCATCAAATACGGCACCAGTTGTGGATGCTGAGAATTGCGGATATAAAGGCACAACAATAACACGCTCCCCACACAATCTTTGTCTTAAATATTCAAGAGCATCTTTTATCGAAGGTTCACCATATGTCATAGCATGTGCTACATACATAAAACTAGGCATATACTCATCCAAATTTTCTCTTAAATTTTCAGTGTGGTACAGAAGCGGAGATTTGTTATATTTTGCCCATATTTCCTTATACTTAGGAACCATTTTCTTAGGCCTAAAGGGCAATACAAACCCATTCAATATAAATTTCCAAAGAACGGGGTTAAGTTCAACAATACGTCTATCAGAAAGAAATTCTCTTAAGTATGTCCTAATTGAAGAGGCGGTAGGTTCTTGTGGTGTGCCTAAATTTACTAGCAAAACTCCGACAAAACTTTTAAGTTTATACTCACCTTCAGGTTTAATATATTTGAATTTGTCGTCCATAAATTAAGTACTAAGCGTATTTGAAAGCAACTTGGCCGTGATATCAACTATTGGAATTACCCTGTCGTAAGCCATACGACTAGGTCCTATCACACCTAATGCTCCGATAATTTTACCATTTGACTGATATGATGATGCCACTATAGATAAGTCCTGAAAAGGCACATAAGGGGACTCTCCGCCAATATAAATTTGTACCCCCTGGGAATGTGAAGCCAAATCAAGAATATGTGCTAGTTCAGATTTCTGCTCAAATAAAGTGAACGTTTTTTTAAGTTTTGTTAAATCACTAGCTAAATCTTCAGAATCTAATAATTTACCCTGACCTGAAATTTTTACTTCACTTTCAGAACGAGAACCCACAGAATCAATCGACGACTGCATAAGTTGTGAGATATCAATTTTAAGTTCGCTTAGTTGATTTGAGATTTCAACTCTTACTTCAGAAAGTGGCAATCCAGCATAATTACTATTTAAATAGCTTGCAGCCTGATGTAGAGATTTATCAGAAATATTTGTATCTACGTTAAGAATTTTATTGAACACTTCGCCTTGAGGTGAAACTAAAATCATAAGAACAGAAGAACCTGAAAGCCTGATAAATTCTATATGTTTAAAATGCATCTCTCGATTTGGAACAACTACTACTCCAGCAAAATGCGTAAGCTTAGATAAAATACCTGCTGCCGACTCCATCAGCTCTGGCAATGATGAAGAGCTAGCCGCACTAAACGCTTCCTCAATTACTTCATGACTATCATAAAAGTTTTGCTTTGATGTGAGTAAATTGTTCACGAAATATGAATAACCCTTCGGAGTTGGAATTCGACCAGCAGACGTGTGTGGACTATGAATAAGTCCTAACCTCTCCAAATCAGACATCACATTACGAATAGTGGCAGATGAAAGACTAAAATAAGAAGCCAATAACTTAGAGCCTACTGGCTGCCCTTTTTGAATATATTCCTGAATCAATTTTGTAAGTAACTCTGCAGACCGATCATCCATTTAATACCTTACTACACCCTAGGACAAAAATATCCTAATATCAATTTTGCTAGTTGCTTAATATATAATTCATTTAATCATATTTTGCTTATATAAGGTTGATTTATGCATTTTTCAACCATTGCTTTGGTTGGGCGTTATCAAGATTCTGGCATGGATGTGCCTTTGCGTGAATTGGCTAATCAGCTAATTGATGCTGGAATTGAAGTTATTATTGAAAAAGATACAGCCAAATATACAGGCTTAAAAGAGTTTCATATCGGTTCTATAGATCAAATCGGCGCCTTGGCTGATATGACTATAGTTCTTGGCGGAGATGGCACTATGCTTGGAGCCGCCCGTTCATTAGCTCCATTTCACGTGCCTCTTTTAGGTATTAACCACGGAAGGCTGGGCTTTATTACTGATGTACCTGTACATAAATCAAAAGCCGCAGTTCAGTCTGTAATCGAAGGTAAATTCACGGTAGAAAAAAGATCGCTTCTTGAGGGTACTATTATCAGGGGATCTGAGGAGATACATGCTGGCATTGCATTAAATGATGTAGTTTTAAATCGTGCTGGTATAGCTGGTATGATTGAAGTTTCAGTGGATTATGATGGTGTGCATATGTATAGGCAGCGTGCGGACGGTATTATCATATCGACTCCAACTGGGTCTACAGCCTACTCTCTATCTGCTAATGGACCTATTATGCATCCAAAGACCGATGCTTTTTTGGTCGTACCCATTGCCCCCCAAACACTTTCACATAGACCTATAGTATTGCCAACTTCAGGAGCTATTACCCTAACGGTTTGCGATGCAAGTCATTCAGGTTTCGGCGCAAATGTACACTTCGATATGCAAAGCTGGAACAATCTTCAAGTTAACGACAAAATCATGGTGCGCAAATCAAAACATCCAGCTCAATTTATTCATCCTGTGGGTTATAGCTACTTCTCCACATTACGTAAAAAACTGCATTGGAATATTATGCCTGATGGCAATGAGGACTGCGGATGCTGATATCGCTTCATATACGCGATTTTGTAATTGTTGACCGAGCAGACATTAACTTCAAAAACGGTTTTACAGTTTTTACTGGAGAGACTGGTGCGGGCAAATCCATACTTATTGATGCTCTTCTTTTGACTCTCGGTCAAAGGGCAAGTGCATCGGTTGTTAGATCTGGTTGCACAAAGGCTGATATTTCTTCCGTATTCTCAGTTGATGATGAGCTTCGCAGTTGGCTTACAGAGCGGGACTTTGAGGCCGATGAGTTAATTCTTAGACGTGTAATCGACTCCAATTCAAACAGCAAAGCGTATATTAACGGTGTACCCTCAACTCTTGCCCAGATGAAAGAATTGGCTGAGCTACTTATTGATATTCATGGGCAGCACGCACATCAATTGCTTTTACGTGCCCAATCTCAAAGAAATCTTTTGGACACTCAAGGTGGACACATCTCCTTGGTACATGAGCTAAGTTCAGCTTGGTCTAAGTGGCAATATTCCCTAGCTCAACTTGAAGAGGCAAAATCTCGTTCACAAAATATTGAACGTGAAATCGCTCAAGTACAGTGGGAGCTTGGAGAAATACAGGAACTTGCACCTATTGAAGGTGAATGGGAGCGAATTAACGAAGAGCACACACGCCTTTCTAATGCAGAAGAACTAATTGAGGGTGTGGCTAGGATTATAAATAAATTAGATAAAGAATCCGATGGTGATTATAAATCTGGCGTTTATGGAGTTATTGATTCGTTATCTCAATGTGTAAGTATATTAAGTGAATTGGTATCAAACGATAAGTCATTGAACCCAATTTTAGAGTCCTTAGAATCAGCTCGTATCAATTCAGATGAAGCTAATGGGGAGCTAAGAAGATACCTAGAGAATGTTGAAAACGACCCCTCAGCACTCGAATCAGTAGAATCTCGCCTAAGAAAGTACTACGACTTAGCTAAAAAGTTCAGATATCAACCTGAGGAAACTTTCAAACACAAATCAAAGCTTGAATCAAAACTAAATGAACTGCAAGTATCTGTAGATATCGAGGCTATAGAATTAAAAGTGAGTGAGTATGAGAGCAAGTACAGAAACATTGCCACAGAATTAACCAAAGCTAGAAAGGCTACGGCTACAGCTTTAAGCAAAGACATAACTGAAGCAATGCAAACTTTAGCAATGGAAGGCGGTAAATTTGAAGTTGTTTTAGAAACCTTGAGTCAGCCGACCTCTTATGGAATGGAGTCGGTACAATTTATGGTTGCTGGGCATTCTGGAACAGCAGTTAGACCGCTCTCAAAAGTCGCTTCGGGAGGAGAATTGGCTCGTTTATCCCTAGCTATATCAGTTATTGCTAGTCGTGCTAAACAAGTTCCTACATTGATATTCGACGAGGTGGATTCTGGAATAGGCGGTGGCGTAGCTGAAATAGTAGGCAAGTTATTGCGACAATTGTCAGCTGAACATCAAGTCCTTTGTGTGACCCACCTGCCCCAAGTTGCAGCTTGTGCACACAATCATTTTGAAGTTAATAAGGAAAATGTAGATGGTGGCACGATTTCAACCATAAAAGAACTTGATGCCAATCAACGAGTCGAAGAAGTTGCACGCATGCTAGGCGGTGTCAAAATAACTAGTACTACAAAGGCTCACGCAAAAGAGCTTATAGACTCAAGTTCAAATTCCTGAATCTATAACATCCTGCATATCGAATAGACCTGTGTCCTTATCTTTAAGGAACATAGCTGCTCTGCATGCACCCTCAGCATAATGCTCACGATTAGAGGACTTATGAGTAATCTCTATCACTTCCCCATCTCCGCAGAACATAACCTTATGCTCTCCCACAATAGATCCGCCACGCACAACAGAAAACCCAATATGACCATCTTTTCGAGCACCAACATGCCCATGACGAGTCCAATCAGCCACATCCTCAAGCTCAACATCAAGAACTTTAGCGATAGCCTCTCCCATCATAATGGCTGTACCAGAAGGAGAATCAACTTTATGCTTATGATGAGCCTCGAATACTTCGATATCATAGCCCTTTAGAAGCTTAGCAGCTTCCTGCAAAAGTTTCACCGTTACATTAACCCCAAAGCTCATATTCGAAGCCATAACAAGGGATATATTTTTTGATACTTCCTCTATAACTTTCTTTTGATCAGCAGTAAAACCCGTAGTTCCGATAACTAATGAAGTTCCAAAACGATGACAATAATCAAGATACTTCATAGTTCCTTCAGGACGTGTAAAATCAATAACGCAATCGGCTTTCTCAATTATCGAGCTAATTTCGTGCTCAGTAGATGACAAATCAATTAAAGCAACCTCAGAAAAATCAGGAATTTTAGAAGCAACATGTTGAAGCATCTGTCCCATGCGACCCGATGCCCCTGTGATAGCTATCTTCATATACTACTTTGTACCAGATTCTGTAGCTTGAGAGGTCTCAGTAGTAATGCCACCAGTTTGCTGAATTTTAAACGTAGCTGGCTGTGAATGTGGCAATGGATCCGCCTTCCAATCCGTAAGTCTATCATTACTATCGAACCAAAGCGACAATTCGCGAATTGTAGTAGACCCAAATCCTGGTTTAAACGAATATCGATAATCCCAACGATTAGTCCTGAATATATCCTTAGAAACTGGGTTACCTAATGCAAATACCACCTGCTCTTTGGTCATCCCTTTTTGTAAAAGATCTAGTTGTTCTTGAGTGACCCAATTACCCTGTTGGATAGGGGCTTTGTATGGAAATCCCCATCTACCACCACTACATGCAACTAATAGTGATGCGAATAATAACGAAAAAGCGATCTTGTTTATTTTTGATATTTGCATAGTTATAAAAGTAGATTTACGCTAAACGTTAATTATAAAGTGTTTTGACAAAATTGGTTATAATGAAAGTCGATAATAATTCAAGGGGATTTGCATGAGCGACTATCAAGAATTGCAAAACAAAGGCCTTAAAGCCACCTACCCTAGACTTAAGATTTTAGACCTTTTTAGAAATTCTGAAACTCGCCATTTAACCGCAGAGGACGTTTTTCGTTTACTCTCAGCAGAACATGTTGATATTGGCCTAGCGACAATCTATCGTGTACTTACGCAGTTTGAACAGGCTGGCCTATTGATGCGCAATCAGTTTGATAGCACGAAATCAGTTTTCGAGCTTAACGATAATGAACATCACGATCATATGGTTTGTGTATCTTGCGGAAAAGTTGAGGAATTTATTGATGAGTCTATGGAAGTCGCACAGAGAAAAGTGGCAGACCATTATGGTTTTGAGCTTTTAGACCACACCATGACCATATATGGTGTATGCCCAGATTGCCGTACTAAATAATTCTGGGCTCAGGCTCTAACATAATTCCAAATTTATTAAATACATCATTTTTAATTGCATCAGATAACTCCAATATATCTGATGCAGTTGCTCCCCCATTATTTACTATTACTAAGGCGTGATGCTCGTGAACAGTGGCTGGTGTCCCCAACGAACGCCCTTTCCAACCCGCCTCATCAATAAGCCATCCAGCCGCCACTTTGTAAATTCCCTCTGATAGCGGATAAGCCTTTATATTTGGATATCTATCAAGCAACTCTTGAAACTTTTGCGTACTTACATATGGGTTCAAAAAGAAACTTCCCGCATTGCCCTGCTTTGTATAATCGGGTAGCTTCGAGGTCCTAATATCAATCACTGCATCCATAATCGACTTCGGATCCGATGTTGAACTTATGCCTGGGTACTTGAGCAGATCAGCATAATTTATATCAGGCTTCCAACTTTTTGGGATGGCAATGTCCACGCTCACAATCATCGGCTTATATTCATTAGCCTTGAAATAACTATTCCTGTACTCAAATTTGCACTCATCGTGCGAGAAAATTTTCTCAACACCCGTATCTAAATCGACAGTTCTAACCGATTCAACAAATTGAGAAACATCCTTCCCGTACGCCCCGATATTTTGTACAGGAGCTGCACCAACTGTCCCAGGAATTAAAGCAAGATTTTCTAATCCTGGCATATCGTTGGCAATGGTAAAAACAACGAATTTATGCCAATTTTCCCCAGCTCCGACTTGAATCCTAAAGTGAGTATTTGAGTCTTCTAAAAGATGTAGCCCAGATATTCGATTCACAATAGCAAGCTTATCTATATTCTCTCTTAAAATTACATTGCTTCCACCTCCTAGGACGAAGTAATCGAGACTTAGAGATTTGATGACTTCTAACAAACTCGGAACATCTTCTATAGTCTCGAGAACAGCTCCATATGAGGCTTTTGATGAGAGGCGGAATGTATTTAAATAAGTGAGATCGAAATTCTTTTGTGGTAAAAACGTCATAAATTTTAAATATTCTTAATTATGCTTGACGTGCCAATAAGCCCTTATTATAATTTATTTCTTTTATGGGCGGTAGATATATTTGCCTATAAAACCCTCCAGATGCGGGAATAGCTCAGTTGGTAGAGCGCAACCTTGCCAAGGTTGAGGTCGCGAGTTCGAGACTCGTTTCCCGCTCCATTTCCCCTTTTCTCATATATTCTAAACACTCCCAATCTTTCATAAGTTATTGACTTTAAAGAAAAACGATTGTTTTTACATTTAAGAAAAATACTGGATTCATTTTTAGTGACAATAGTTTTAACAAAGTCTATGTTAAAAAATCCTCAATAGATCTTTATTAGATTTTATGGAGCCTGATTATATCCGACTATCAAATATCATTGATTTGATTTAATTAAATTTAATGTGATGGCTGGTAAACTTGAAAATTCAATTGAACAAATTAAATGTCAACGGCAATCCAAATTTAACCCCTTTTTAACTAAATCGGCAATTGAAAATTGCCTCCTCTTGCACTTAACTATTAAATAAAGAACACGTAAATATTGCCAACTAAAAGAAGTTTTGTTTGTTGAATTTAGTGTTTATAATCCAACTTTTTTATTTGAATGATTAATAGATGCTATATAGAATTAATAAACGTAAATACTTTATTTTATTTGGGAGTTCATTAATATGACTATCGAGCACAGTGAACATCAAATATTCAAATCTAATATCGAACATGAATTCGGACAAGGAAATAAATCTAAAGCCGAAGTAAGAACCTTTTGGGTTATGGTAATTACTTTCGTAACCATGTTCGGAGAAATCATTGCAGGCGTGTGGACTGGTTCTATGGCACTTCTAGCTGATGGTATTCATATGGGCGGACATGCTTTAGCTCTAGGTCTTGCGTTTGCGGGATATTATTTATCAAGACGATACGCACACGACAGACGTTTTAGTTTCGGTAGCGGAAAAATTAATGACCTTGTAGCCTATTCTACTTCCCTATTATTGCTGATTACAGCAGCTTTGATAACCTATGAATCCTTGTATCGATTATTCAATCGCACTGAAATCTTAGCTCAAGAGGCTTTAATAGTGGCGGTTTTAGGGTTAATCATAAACTTAGTTTCATTCGTGATTTTAAAAGGAAGTAATGACTTTGAATCTATAGAGCATGGGCACGGTCATAGTCATAGTCACAGTCACGGGCACAGTCATGGTCACGGGCATGGACATGAACATAATCATGACCATACACATGATCTTGCTACTCAAAAATCTAGAGAGGATGCGGAAGCATTGCCAGAGAGAAAAGACAATAACTTACAAGCCGCAGTTTTACACGTTCTAACAGATGCAGCCACATCAGTAGCTGCGATTATAGGCATCGTAGCTGCATGGAGCTGGGGTTGGACTTGGCTTGATCCACTAATCGCATTAATTGCGAGCATATTAATCGGTAAATGGACAATTGACTTGATGAAACAAGCTAGCAAGGTCTTATTAGATGCGACTGCCCCTGGTTCAGTTGAATCAACCATAAGAAAAACACTTGAAAGCGTAGACGATACTGAAGTTATAGACTTGCATGTATGGTCAATTGGACAGGGTTGTTGGACTATGATTGCATCTGTTATACACCATGGCTCAATGACGCCTCAAGACTATAAAACATTGCTTAAGGGCATGAAAAACTTACATCATCCAGTTATTGAAGTTCAACAATGCAAGCATGAGATATCTTGATGTAGGTAGCTAAAAACTTGAGGTAATCCTGTTTAGGACGAACCTAATAAATAATTAGATAAATCTAATTTGTAAATTTAGTTTTATCCTCTGCTCCCCCAACTCTTCATACACATAACCGAAATTATGTCTGCTAGTTGAGGGAGTTTCGAATTTTGTATTATTTAAAAGGTAATCCTCGAAATCGTTTCTGTTTTTTTATGGTAGATTAATAATTCACCATCTAGTTTAATTATTAAAAAACCTCCATTAGCTTTTCTTTTACATCCCAAGGGACGGTAGGTTTCATACCGAGGGCTAAAGATCTTAAAAAATTTTTAAATTTATATTCGTAGGTTCTTAAATTTAATAGATTAAGAGGATTTAGTTCCGATAATTTTTCTAAAATATCATTCAGTTTGACTGAGTAATTGATACCCTCGGGAAAATCAAATCGTCTAATGCCCAAATTACTTCAAAAGGCTACTATATATATTCTTTTTCTATTTTGAGGAACACCGAAATTCTTACTATTAAGAACTTGATGAAAAACTTGATATCCTAAATTTTTTAGTGCAGAAACAATAACTTTAAAGGTCTTACCCTTATCATGATTAACTAGATTTTTAACATTTTCTGCAAAAACAACTTGTGGTTTATGATAATTAATAATCCTAGCAACTTCAAAAAATAAGGTTCCCCTGGCATCATCAAATCCCATTTGTCTGCCAGCTGCAGAAAAAGCATGGCATGGAAATCCAGCTAGTAAAAAGTCGTGAGGAGGTATATCGGATTCCACTTCCTTAGTTACATCACCATGAATTAATTTATTACTAGAAAAATTTGATGTGTATGTTTTTACTGCATTTGAATCAATTTCACTTACATAAACTGTTTTGAGTTTATTGCCAAATGCCTGTTCAAATCCTAATCTAATGCATCCAATACCAGCAAACAAATCAATAGATGAATACAGTAAATTTCCTAAAGTCCCAATGGGTATATTTTAATAATAAAATGATAGTTATTATGAGCATGGATAGAATAGTCCACTCTAACTTTTAAGGAGATGTTATGTCCTGTGAATGCCAAAGCTCTATACTACCTGATGGAGCAAAATTCGGCTTATTTATTGAATCTGACCTTAAATCTGGGGATTACGAAGGCATTGCCAAAGCATGTATGGAAGCCTATTCCAAGCTTGTTCAAATCAAATCTCAGCATCCAAATGAGATGGTTGGAATGTCTATTGGATTTGGATCTAAGCTTTGGAACGTGTTCGCAAAAACAGTGGACAGTGTACGTGAGGGTGCTGAAATTCGTGATTTTACACCGTATGGTGGGGGCTTAGCACCTGCTACGCAGCACGATTTATTTATTCATATCCAATCTATGCGTCAAGATTTAAATATTACTCTTGCAACACAAGTTTGGGATTTGTTTGATTCTTATCTTGAAGCTAAAGATGAGACACACGGTTATCGTTTATTGGAGAATCGTGGTCACGAGGGCTTTGTAGATGGGACAGAAAATCCTAAAGAAGCAGAAGCTGTTAAAGCTGCAGTTATAGCGGATGGCTGTTGTGATGCTGGTGGTAGTTATGTGATGGTGCAAAAATATATTCATGATATGAACAAGTGGAATGCCCTTTCAGAATCTACTCAAGAGGAAGCTGTTGGTCGCAGAAAAGAATCAGACGAAGAGATTGAAGATAAACTTATTGAATCGCATGTTGGTCGCACTGATATAAGTGAAGATGGGGAATCTTTGAAAGTACTCCGTAGAAGCCTACCTTGGGGCAAAGTATCTGGCGATCATGGGCTTTTATATTGCTCTTACTGTGCTCGCCTGCACAATATCGATAAGCAGTTAAAAAGTATGTTCGGAGATTTAGATGGCAAAATTGATTTGCTAGTGCAACACTTTTCTAAAGCAGTTTCTGGTTCGTTTTATTTTGTACCGAATCAAGATAGATTGAGAAACTTAAAAGTGGAGGCGCGGAGCGGAGTCGAACCGCTCTAGACGGATTTGCAATCCGCTGCATAACCGCTTTGCTACCGCGCCACAATTAAAGCTAATAATTATAACTTAAATTGTATTAGGAGCAACAAAAAACGAGTCGCATTGACTCGTTTTTTTGTTAAAGAGTGGGCAATGCTTTTGCTTAGCCCATAGAACAAACTAACCGAAACGACCAGTAATATAGTCTTGGGTAGCTTGCTCTTTAGGCGTGTGGAAAATTTGCTCAGTTTCACCGAATTCAATCAACTCACCAAGATACATATATGCGGTGTAATCAGAGCAACGTGCGGCTTGTTGCATGTTATGAGTAACTATCGCTACTGTATAGTCTTTCTTAAGTTCAGTGATAAGCTCTTCAATCTTAACTGTAGATATTGGGTCTAAAGCTGAACATGGTTCGTCTAGAAGAATTACCTCAGGTTTAACTGCTACACCACGTGCGATACAAAGACGTTGTTGCTGACCACCAGAAAGTCCAGAACCGCTTTGATCAAGTTTATCTTTAACTTCACCCCAAAGTGCAGCTTTCTCTAAAGCCCATCTAACGCGCTCATCCAAATCACTTTTAGAAAGCTTCTCAAATAAACGAACGCCGAAAGCAACGTTATCGTAAATGCTCATTGGGAATGGTGTAGGTTTTTGGAAAACCATACCAACTTTTGCACGAATAATTGAAATATCCGTTTTTGTAGTTAGTAGATTTTCTCCGTCCATATTGATTTCACCAGTGGCTCTTTGACCAGGGTAAAGTTCGAACATACGATTAAATGTACGTAATAGTGTAGATTTACCACAACCTGATGGTCCAATAAACGCAGTTACACAATTACGTGGGATACGCATATTTACGTTTTTAATTGCGTGGAATGACCCGTAGTAGAAATCTAGATTTTTAACTTCAATCTTAGTATCTGTTGGAGAGATTAGTTCATAAATAGTAGTCATTTAGTATTTTCCTAAATCAATAAATCTGCGTATTATTTTTTAAATAAGCTACGGGCAATAATATTTAACCCCAACACAAATAGTGTAATGATAGTAGCACCTGCCCATGCCAGTGCATTCCAATCCACAAAAGGACTATCTGCATACTGATAAATGGTAACTGGAAGGTTTGCCATCGCACTATTCATGTCTAAAGAACTGAATTGGTTGTTTAAGGCTGTGAACAGTAATGGTGCTGTTTCACCTAAAATACGTGCAATAGCTAAAAGAACGCCTGTAATAATACCTGCAATAGCCGCCCTATAACAAATCTTAGTAATCATTTTCCACTTAGGACAACCAAGTGCTACAGCAGCTTCACGTAAATTGTTAGGGATTAGCATAAGCATATTATCTGTAGTCCTAACTACAACTGGAATAAGAATAATTGCTAAAGCGGCAGAACCAGCCCATCCAGAATAATGACCTTGTTGAGCTACAACTAATGCATATATAAATAGACCAATTACAATTGAAGGTGCAGATAACAACACATCATTTAGGAATCGTGTAGTAGGAGCTAACCAACCCCTTTGACCATATTCTGCAAGATATGTACCTGCTAAAACACCAATTGGTGTTCCAACAACAGTAGCCACAAAAGTCATCAACAATGAACCCAAAATAGCATTGCGTAAGCCACCACCGCCACCAGGACCACTTGTAGGCTCAGTGAATAATTCTAAGTTTATAGCACCAGCCCCCTCAACTATAAGCACCCAAATAATCCAAAAAAGCCAAAATAAACCAAAAGCCAATGTTAGGAAAGATAGCGTTAACATTATTATATTTGTTATACGACGCTTCTTAAACAAAGGATTACTAACACTTATAGCACTGTTAGAAGATGCAGTATTATTTAAAGTAGGTTTTACTGTTTTCATTGCCAAGCATCCAAATTAAGATTTTTTACCTTCTTTACGTTCCATTCTTGAGACCATCCAACGAGATAGTGCAAGTACAATAGTTGTAATCAAAAATAGAATTAAACCAAGCTCGATGAGGGCTGATTTTTGAATACCAGCTGCTTCATTAAATCCATTTGCAATTGCTGAAGCAATTGATGTGGCAGAATCATATAGACTAGTAGGTAAATTGAATGAGTTACCTATAACTAGGGTAACAGCCATAGTCTCACCAAGGGCACGACCTAAACCCAACATAATACCGCCCACAACACCATTTTTAGTGTAAGGAAGCACTACCTTCCACATAACTTCCCAAGTTGTAGAACCTAGTCCATAGGCTGATTCTTTATGCATAGGAGGAACTACTTCGAATACATCGCGCATAATTGAGGCAATATATGGAATGACCATAATTGCAAGTATCAGACTTGCAGTAAATAACCCGATACCCATCGGGGCACCCTGAAATAAAAAACCGATTAGTGGTAGGTTTCCGAATGTTTTAATAATGAATGGTTGCACATTATTTGCATACCATGGAGCGAAAATAAACAAGCCCCACATACCATAAATAATAGATGGAATTGCCGCTAGCATCTCAACAGCAGTACCCAAGGGTCTACGTAACCAAATAGGTGACAATTCAGTTAAGAACATTGCAATACCAAATGAAACCGGGATAGCAATTAGTAATGCAATAAAAGACGTTATTAATGTACCTATAATTGGAGCTACGGCACCATAGATATCATTTTGTGGGTCCCAATCATTAGTCCATAAAAATGAAAATCCCCACTTATAGATAGAATCACGGCTCTCCCAAAGTAGAGACAACAATATAGCCGCTAGAAGTATAAATACGAAAAATGCCATCAAACGAGTTGCATTGGCAAATAATCCATCTAAAAGAACTCCACGACTTTGCGTATTTTTTGCGTCTTTAGTTTGCATAATTAATGATGAATTAAACTTAAAATAAAAACATGGCAGTCACCTAGACCGCCATGTTCGCTAATCTTAGATCATTAGATTAATTTCTAATTACCAGATTGATTGACCATCAGCAGTTTTAAGCTGAGCTTTCCATTCTTCACGGATAGCGTTAGTCACTGCATCTGGAAGTGGAACGTAATCTAAGTCAGAAGCAGTTTTTGCACCTTTAGACCAAGCATAGTCGAAGAATTGAAGAGCTGTTTTAACTTGCTCAGGTTTTTCAACTTGTTTGTGAACTAGAATGAAAGTAGCAGAAGTCATAGGCCAGCTATCAGCACCTGGTTCGTTAGTAAGAACTACACCCATACCAGGAGTACCTTTCCAGTCAGCACTAGAAGCAGCTGCAGCGAAAGTAGATTGTTCAGGTTGAACAACTTTACCTTCAGCATTTTGCATACCAGTCCAAGCTAAACCATTTTGTTTAGCATATGCATATTCAACATAACCGATAGAGAAAGGGATTTTAGAAACTAGACCAGCAACACCACCGTTACCTTTACCACCTTGACCTACAGGCCATTTAACAGATTTACCTTCACCTACTGAGTTTTTCCAGTCAGCAGAAACTTTAGAAAGGTAGTTAGTGAAACCGAAAGAAGTACCAGAAGAATCAGAACGGTGAACAACGATGATATCAGCGTCTGGAAGGCTAACGTTGCTGTTTAATGCAGCGATTTTAGCGTCATTCCATTTTTTGATTTTGCCTAAGAAGATGTCAGCAAGAACTTCACCGTTAAGGATAAGTTGACCAGGTTTAACGCCAGTGATGTTTACTACAGCAACTGTACCACCAACAACAGATGGGAATTGGAATAAACCGTTTTCTTCAAGTTTATCAGCACTCATAGGGTCATCAGAACCTGCGAAATCTACAGTTTTACCGATGATAGCTTTTTGACCGCCACCAGAACCGATAGATTGATAATTGATTTTGTTACCTGTTTCTTTTTCGAAATCAGTAGCCCATTTAGAATAAACTGGGTATGGGAAAGATGCACCAGCACCAGTAACTTCAACTGCTTGTACAGCGAAAGAAGCAGTGCTAAGAGCAACTGCTACAGTAATACCTTTTAATGCGTGTTTTAACATAGTAGTAAGTCCTTAAACTAGGATAAATCCATATAATTGAAAGAAAGTATCAGGGTCCTCCCTGACTTGAGCTTAATGTTAAGTTTGAAATATGACGTGAATATGACATTTGTGATAAAACGTTAATTCATTTAGAAACCGAATAAGTTAAAATGTTGCAAAAATTATGGAATACGAACTATGAATTCAGGTCAGCTTTTAGCTGCAGTAGACTTAGGATCAAACAGCTTTAGGCTATCAGTTGGTCGCGTGGTGGAGTTGAGTAATGGACTTCGTCAAATTTACTCTATCGATAGACTTAAAGAAACTGTTCGGCTAGCTGCAGGTTTGGATAGTGACCTGATATTGGATGATACTGCTATTTGGAGGGCTGAGTCTGTATTAAAAATGTTCGGTGAGAGAATTAAAGACTTCCCACCTCAGAACGTTAGGGCAGTTGCCACTAATACTTTTCGAGTAGCAAAAAATGCCCACAAGTTACTGAAAGTATCAGAAGCAGCTCTTGGATTTCCTATTGAAGTTATTTCAGGCCAGGAAGAAGCAAGGCTTATATTCTCAGGTGTTGCCCACGAACTACCTCCGTCAAAAGATAATCGACTTGTAGTGGATATTGGCGGTGGATCTACAGAGTTTATTATTGGCTCTGGATTAGAACCAGTTATTATGACTTCACTTCATATGGGGTGCGTAAGTTATACAAAAAAATTTTTTCCAAATCGTGAACTTACAGAAAGGGCTTTTGCACAGGCTGAATTAGCGGCCTCTAAGGAACTTGAAGTAATTAGAAAATCGTATAGTAACATTGGGTGGAAGCAGGCGTTTGGCTCTTCTGGTACAGCTAAAGCGTTAGTCGCAGTATTGGAAGACACTGGATTTTCATCCAAGGGAATTACGCTTGATGGTATGGCTAAACTTAAAAAGACCATGATTAAATACGGTCAGAACTATTCTCATCATGTGCTTGGACTCAAAACTGATAGGATAGAGGTATTGCCAGCAGGTCTATCAATTATGATAGCTATATTTAAGACTCTTGCCATAAAACAAATGCACCAAGGAGAAGGTGCTCTAAGAGTCGGAGTCTTGTACGATATGCTAGGTAGAAGAGATGCGACGGACAAACGGGACGAAACCGTAGACCTCTTCATGCAGAGATATCACATCGATAAGCGACAAGCGATCCGTGTAGAAAAACTTGCACTTGATCTTTTCGACGACCTAAATACCTCAGACGATGAATCAAGAAAATATTTAACCTGGGCGGCTAAACTTCATGAAATTGGCTTAAGCATATCGCAATCTTCATACCATAAGCATACGGCCTATGTATTGGAAAATGCCGATTTGCCAGGATTTTCAAAGGATGAGCAAAAGAATCTTGCACTGATTTCCCTTATGCATAATGGCTCTCTAAATAAGATAGATCTCGATTCACTTGAGGTTAATAAGGTGAGAGCGATATTATGCCTTAGATTAGCAGTACTTTTTTCAAGAAGCCGTCAGGACAATGGTCTTCACGAAATCACACTAACACATAAAAAAGAAAAATCCTTCGTAATTGTTATTCCGAAGGATTGGATATCTCTACATCCACTAACAAAATATAGTTTAAATCTAGAAGCTGAACAGTGGCTTAACGTTGGATATCAACTCAAAATCAAAAATTCGTAATTCTAGTTAAAGCCACTTCTAGTTAAAACCACTGCAAATCTACATGCAATTAGAAATATCATGTCAAACTAAAAACTCTACCCACGACCTCTGATCTTAGCAAGTGACCTCATTTGCAAATTGATCAAACTGTTTATAGTATCTCTTATCCATTGCATGCTTATCAATAATAATTGGAAAATCGCATGAATTAAAACTTTCATCGTAGGTTGGTTTTCCACAAATAAAAGCACCAACTTTGATATACCCTTTTATCAAAGAGTGAAATTTTGTTTGGTTTTCAGTATCCTCTGGCAACGATTCCAGCTTCTCGATTGGGTATGGATTAAGAGGAACAACCTGTGCTCTGTCTGGATGCTGAGCCATCTCATCTTTAGTAAAACGCCAAACCTCTGCTGCTTGAAAGCCCCCGTCAGCCAAACTAACACTTGCACATCCAAGCATATACCTAGCATCATAAAAATCCATGTATTTTGCCAGCCCAGCCCACAAAAGCATAATCACTGAACCCGACCTGTAGTCACTATGAGTGCACGAACGACCACATTCAGCTAACAAATGTCTAATGTCATTTAAGCTTTCAATATTAAACTCGCCCTCAGAGTAGTATTTGCCAGCCTTAACAGCATTTTTAGGACTTAATACGCGATATGTGCCAACGACTATTTTTTTATCGTTGTCTATAACCATCAAATGATCGCAAAAATCATCAAAGTAATCTACGTCTATACCCTCGCGATCGAATTTCACACCTAACTCAGATGAATAAATTTCGTATCGCAATCTTTGAAGCGATTCCACCTCTTCAGGACTGGTGGCAATGCTTAAGGTAAAACTCGGTTCCCTGGTTGTTGCTTGCGTTGTAAGTAGTTCACGCATATTATTATTTCCTTAATTTGAAATGCTCAAATCTATAGCAGCTAATTCATCTACTGCTGATTGAGCTACTTTTTCATCTTCCGCCTCAACCATAAGTCTTAGTTTAGGCTCTGTACCTGATGGTCTAATTAAAACCCTACCTCTAGATCCTAACTGTGCCTTAATTTCATCAACTTTAGCTACAAGCGGACGGCAGTTCTCCCAATTAAAACCTTTTTCACAAGGTACACTAATCATAGCTTGCGGATACATATTTAAATCCGAAAGCCAATCTTTTAAAGATGAATTATTTCTAACAGTTCCTCTTAAAACTTGCAATGCAGAAATTATGCCATCACCTGTAGTGTGCTGATCTAGACATAATATATGTCCTGAACTCTCACCACCAAGCTTCCAACCCTTATCCAAAAGATCCTGCATTACATAACGATCACCAACTTTAGATCTTTTAAGCGGAATACCTAGTTCATTCAGTCGCTTTTCTAGACCGTAGTTAGTCATTAAAGTACCCACTACTCCATCTAAAGCATATAACTGATTACGCCCCAAACGCTCATAGCGAGAAAGTCTATCTTTAACGATAGCGTACAAAAGCTGATCACCATTATAGATTGTGCCGTCATTATCACACATAACAATGCGATCGGCATCTCCATCTAATGCAATACCATAATCAGCATTGTTTTTAAGCACTTCTTGAGCTATAGATTCTGGATACAAAGTGCCCATACCATCATTGATATTAAATCCATTAGGATCATCGCCTATAGAAATAACTTCAGCCCCAAGTTCTTGAAATACTGGAGTGGCAATACGATAAGCCGCCCCATGAGCAGCATCAACCACAATTTTTAGACCTCGTAAATTCAAGTCTCCAGCAAATGTACTCTTGCAAAACTCAATATATCTACCAGAAGCATCACTAATACGACGAGCTTTTCCGATATCATCAGAGCCAACACAACCCAATGGCTCATCTATTAAGTTTTCAATCTGAAGCTCAACTTCATCAGGTAATTTAGTACCTTCGCCTGAAAAGAATTTTATACCATTATCGTAATATGGATTATGTGATGCACTGATAACAATGCCAGCATCTAATCTAAATGCTTTAGTTAAGTAGGCAACAGCTGGAGTTGGTATAGGACCTGCTAATAATACGTCGATACCAGCTGCAGATAATCCTGCTTCTAAAGCCGATTCAAGCATATATCCTGAAACTCGAGTATCCTTTCCTATGAGTACAGTTGGTCTATTAGAATTTTTGTGTTCTCTAGTTAAAACCTTACCTGCCGCATATCCCAGCCTCAGTGCAAATTCTGCATTTATGGTGTCCCCGCCTACTTCGCCTCTGACCCCATCTGTTCCAAAATACTTCCTACTCATGATCTTCTATTTTTAATTATCATGTCTCTAATCTTAAAAGCTTGCCTAGTTTCTAGTACATCATGAACGCGAATTATATGAGCACCAAGATCTAAACCAACCATTGCACCGTACACACTAGCTATTACACGCTCTTGAGGCGGAACATTAATAACACTACCAAGCATACCCTTCCGAGAAATCCCTAAAAGTATGGCATAACCTAAATCTTTTAAAGAATCTAAATTTGCGAGAAGCTCATAATTTTGAATTAGAGTTTTACCAAAACCACATCCAGGATCGATGCAGATTCTATTACTGGCAATGCCCCCTTTTTCAGCCTCTTTCGCCCTTTGTAGCAAAAAATTTTTCATAAATTCAACTACATCGCCACCGTAATCTGGAGGGCTTAACTGCATAGTTTTAGGATCACCATGCATATGCATAATGCAAACGCCTGCCTTTGAATACTTAGCTATTACTTCGATGGCACCATCTTTTTGAAGACCATAGACGTCATTAATCATATCCGCACCAGCATCCAAAGCCAGTTTCATAACTTCAGGCTTAAAAGTATCAACCGATAAGGGAACATTTGTATTTTTTAAACCCTCAATAACTGGCAAAATTCTAGCTAATTCATCCTCAGCACTAACAGGGTTAGATCCTGGACGGGTTGATTCTCCGCCAATATCCAATATATCAGCTCCATCCTCTATAAGTTTTAGAGCATGGGCTATAGCAGTGTCAGTAGTAGCGTGTAGACCACCATCAGAAAACGAATCAGGGGTAACATTAACTATACCCATGATTCGTGGGGTTGATTCAATGTCGATTTCGAATCGACCACATAAAAACGGAGAAACCATATCAAATAGGTTTAGCAGATTCCGTTGGAACTACTCCACCCGCAGATGGAGGAGGAGAAGCATCACCTGTAACATCAAATGGTGCAGCTGGATCTTTAGGAGGAGATGGGTTTTTGCCGTCCATAATCTCCTTGATTTGATCAGAATCAATTGATTCCCATTCAAGTAAAGCTTTAGCCATTACTTCAATTTTTTCACGATTAGATTCGATGATATCTCTGGCAACTTTATATTGCTCATCGATAATCCTTCTGATTTCCTTATCGACTTGTTGCATAGTAGCTTCTGAGACATGAGTAGTTTTTGTAACACTACGACCTAGGAATACTTCATTTTCATTTTCAGCGTAAACCATAGGACCAAGAGAATCTGTCATACCATAACGAGTAACTATATCTCTAGCTATGCTAGTTGCCCTCTCAAAGTCATTGGAAGCACCAGTAGTCATCTGATTCATAAATACTTCTTCTGCAATACGACCACCAAATAAAACAGCAATCATATTAAGTAGACGCTCTTTGTCCATGCTATAGCGATCTTCCTCTGGAAGTTGCATAGTAACACCTAAAGCTCTACCACGTGGAATAATCGTGACTTTATGAACAGGATCAGTCTTAGGAAGTACATAAGCAACTACTGCATGACCTGATTCATGGTAAGCAGTATTTTTACGCTCTTCCTCAGGCATAACCATAGACTTACGTTCTGCACCCATAATGATTTTGTCTTTAGCTTTTTCAAAATCAATCATATCTACAGTACGACCGTTTCTGCGAGCCGCAAATAATGCCGCTTCATTTACTAAATTAGCTAGGTCCGCACCAGAGAAACCTGGAGTACCACGTGCTAGAATTGACGGATCCACATTTGGTGCAAGTGGAACTTTACGCATATGAACTTTTAAAATTTGCGTACGCCCTCTCACATCGGGAAGGTTTACAACTACTTGTCTATCAAATCGACCAGGACGCAACAATGCTGGGTCAAGAACATCAGGACGGTTTGTAGCCGCAATAACAATTACTGACTGCCCCGATTCAAACCCGTCCATTTCAACAAGCATTTGATTAAGCGTTTGTTCACGCTCATCATTACCCCCACCGAGACCAGCACCGCGCTGACGTCCAACAGCATCGATTTCATCTATAAAAATAATGCACGGAGAATGTTTTTTAGCATTTTCGAACATGTCTCGAACACGAGAAGCACCCACACCCACAAACATTTCAACAAAGTCTGAACCAGAAATAGTAAAAAATGGCACTTTAGCTTCGCCTGCAATAGCTTTAGCTAAAAGAGTTTTACCTGTGCCTGGAGGACCAACCATAAGAACACCACGTGGGATTCGACCTCCGAGTCTTTGGTATTTAGATGGATCTTTTAAAAATTCGACAATTTCTTGAACATCTTCTTTTGCTTCATCCACCCCAGCTACATCTGCAAACGTAATATTATTATTTTTTTCATCCAGCATACGTGCACGAGACTTTCCAAAGCTGAAGGCTCCTCCTTTACCGCCACCTTGCATCTGACGCATAAAGAATATCCATACCCCAATTAAAAGTATCATAGGGAACCAGGAAATCAAAGCACTAAGCAGGAAAGAAGGTTTTTCTGGTGGGCGAGCAGTTACACGTACCCCATTTTCCATAAGGTCGCTCACCATCCAAATATCACTAGGACTAGTAAGCTCATACTGACTACCATCAGACTGAGTTACGGAAAGAGTATTTCCCTGTATAACTACAGATTGAACTTTACCATTTTTGGCATCTTCCATGAACTGGCTATAAGACACAGCTGATGAATAGGGACCACGATCATCGTACTGACGAAATACTGTAAATAGTACGATTATAAATATCGCCCATAAGGCAAATTTTGAAAAAGAATTATTCAATGTATATCCTCTATAGATTGCAACTCTAATAGATAGAATTAACTATTCTACACCATACTTTAGACATGAGGGTTAGCTTTTATTTATTCAAGATTAGCACAAATAGGAAAGTTATTAGTTAGTTCTTTAATTTTTTTCCTACGATAAAAGTTTCTGATGATTTATCTCTAGAAGCCTTAGGCTTTATCTCAACGACCCTAACAAAATTTTTCTTAAACAATTCAATAAGTTGCGAAAACCCACTTCCATGAAACGCCTTGACTATAAGTGCACCCTGGGGTTTTAAATGATTTGTAGCAAATTCAACAGCCAATTCCACAACATGCTGAATGCGAGCAGAATCTGCTGAACTTATACCAGATAAATTAGGTGCCATATCAGAAATCACTAAATCAACTTGCTGGAACCCCACCTTTTCTTCTAAGGCCTTAAGAATAGTTTCATCCCTAAAATCCCCCTGTATAAACTCTACACCCTCAATATGTTCCATGGGCAACAAATCTAGGGCAATGATTCTCCCGTCTATAACCCCATTTTTCAAAAGTCTTTCACGTGCTACTTGAGACCAACTCCCAGGCGAAGAGCCTAAGTCTACTATAATATCACCTCTATGCATAAGCTTCTCGGTATCCAATATTTCAATTAACTTAAAGGCTGCTCGAGCTCTATAACCCTTTTGTTGTGCTAATTTAACATACGGGTCGTTGATATGCTGATGTATCCAATTTTTTGAAAATTTGTTTTTAGCCATGAATATTGAAAATTCTAATCAAAAGCTTTCCTCCAAAGAAAGAAGCCTATTACGTTCAAATGCACACAATCTTAAACCTGTGGTCATGATTGGAGATAATGGTCTGACTGAAACAGTTATTAAAGAGATTGATCAAAACCTTAATTCACATGGATTAATCAAAATCAAAATTTCAGGTGACGATAAAGAGTATAGATTAAATATTGCCACAGAAATAAATCAAAAACTAGGTAGTGAATTAGTTTCACACTTAGGTAAAATAATAACGCTTTATAGACCAAACGAAGAATACAAATCGCTTCTTAAAAAAAGTAAACCTCGTCAAGCTAGCGAAAGACTTCCTAATGAAGAGTACACCCCTAAGAAACTAGCCGCAGTTGGAAAAAAATCACTTACAACTGTTTCTAAGGGAGGTAAAGCCAAATCCAAACCAGCATCTACAGCAGGAAAACCAGCACCTAAATCTGCTAAATCTAAAAGTGCTAAACCAAATACCTCTTCGTTGAAACCTAGTATCCCTAGAAAGAGAGGAAGCTCCCTAACCCTAAGAGCTGGCAGAAGGTCACGAGTTTAAATATAAACGAGTCTAGATATACTCAACTGATAAAATTTCGTACTCTTTTTCACCTGAAGGTACACTAATTTTAATAGTGTCGCCTTCATGCTTACCTATCAATCCACGTGCTACAGGGCTTGAAATTGAAATAGTATTTAGCTTGATATCAGCTTCGGCATCGCCCACAATTTGGTATTTAACTAGTTCACCACTATCTAAATCCTCAAGTTCAACGGTAGCACCGAAAACTATCTTATCCCCCGCTTCAAGAGTTGAAGGTTCAATAATTTGAGAGTTTGAAAGTACACCCTCAAGCTCTTTAATTCTTGCTTCAATAAACCCTTGTCTTTCACGTGCAGCATCATATTCTGCATTTTCGCTAAGATCACCTTGAGCTCTAGCTTCAGCGATAGCTTGAATCACAGCTGGGCGTTCAACTGTTTTTAATTTTTGTAATTCTTCAGTAAGTCTAATAGACCCTGCTTTAGTCAATGGAAGTGTAGACATAAACCCTCTTAGAAAAATTAAAAAGACGCCCTACAAATTAAGTAGAGCGTCTGTCTATAACTGCTTATTATATATAAGAA
This sequence comes from Taylorella equigenitalis ATCC 35865, assembly GCF_000276685.1. Taxonomy (NCBI): domain Bacteria; kingdom Pseudomonadati; phylum Pseudomonadota; class Betaproteobacteria; order Burkholderiales; family Alcaligenaceae; genus Taylorella; species Taylorella equigenitalis. The sequence goes on from NC_018108.1 coordinate 1,334,457, forward strand.
ATTTCAAATTACAAGTTATGTATTAGGATTTTGAATGTTATTCCTATTTAAATTAAGAAGTGCATACAAGATAATAGCAGTAAATGTTGCCGTTCCAATTCCCTCTAACTTAAAGTCTCCAAATTCAAGTGTAAAATTTCCCGCCCCCATAATCAGAGTAACAGCAGCAACAATAAGATTTTTATTGTCAGAAAAATCTACGCGATTTATAACCCAAATTCTAGCCCCTGATATGGCAATAAGTCCAAATACAACCATAGACACACCACCTAGTACAGGACCTGGAATACTATTAATCAATGCACCAAATTTAGGTGAAAAGCCTAACAAAACTGCAAACCCAGCTGCTACCAAAAACAACAAGGTTGAATAAATTTTTGTAACAGCCATAACACCAATATTTTCAGCATAAGTAGTTACACCTGTACCACCAAGAGAGCCTGAAACCATAGTAGCAACACCGTCTCCCATAAATGCCCTACCGAGATATTTATCAAGATCCTGCCCAGTCATGGCACTAACTGCTCTGATATGACCCAGATTCTCTACAACTAATATCACGGCAACTGGCAATATGACGGTAATAGCTGAAAACTTGAACTCAGGTGCTGTAAGTTTGGGCAATCCAAGCCAAGGAGCATTATTTAATGCCGTAAAATCAATTGGTGTCCCAAACCCTAAAACGTTTGCCAGTAGGAAGTACACTAAATAAGAGCATACAAGACCAAGCAGTATTAAAAGCCTTTGAGCTGTACCCCTTGTGAATACGGCTACAATACCCACACTTACTACAGTAAGCATAGCCATCATAGAATCAAATGTACTACCAGAAGCCATTGCACTTTTAGCTGCTATAGGAGCTAAATTCAAACCAATTACCGCAACAATCGCTCCTGTTACTACCGGTGGCATTAGTTTATCTATCCAACGAGTTGCACTGCCATTTTTAGAGGCGTACATAACTAAAAGTCCAAATAATGCATAAATCAAGCCACACATAATGATGCCACCGAGAGCAACACCAATATTTGTATTTGGTCCAGAGCCCGCTACATAGCCCGTAACAGAGACAACTCCACCGATAAATGCAAAGCTTGATCCTAAATAACTTGGAACTCTACCCCCCACAAACAAGAAGAAAATAAGAGTTCCAAGTCCTGACATAAGTACAGCTAAATTTACGTCAAAACCCATAAGCAATGGAGCAAGCACGGTAGCACCAAACATTGCAACAACGTGCTGTGCCCCCATAAGTAATGACTGTACAGGGGGTAGATATTCATGAGGAGCCACTACTTGGCCTGGCTTAATTGAATTTACTTTTCTAAATTGTGGAAAATAAGACATTATGAATAAAAAATAGGAGGTAAACCCTCCTATTTTCAGATATTACTGCTTGGACTGCAAGTAATTTTGTAAGCCCATCTCATCTATTAGTCTTAGTTGTTGCTCTAACCAGTGAGCATGATCTTCTTCCGTATCCTGAAGCTGATCCACAAGAATATCACGTGATACGTAATCTCTTTCAGATTCGCAAAGTGCTATACCCTTTTTAAGGTCTTCACGAACTTTATACTCAAGAGTAAGATCGTTTTTCAACATACTAACTACGTCAGAACCCACATTGATTTTTTCTACTTGCATATTAGGAGTACCTTCAAGTAGAAGAACACGTCTAATCAATGCATCGGCATGTTGAGTTTCCTCTTCCATCTCGTGATTTAACCGCTCGTAAAGTTTTGTATAACCCCATTCGTCGTACATACGTGAATGTATGAAGTACTGATCACGGGCTCCAAGCTCACCAGAAATAAGTTGATTAAAGTAATCGATAACTAATTGGCTTCCTTTCATTAAAAGCTCCTAAAAAAAGATAATTCATTTTAGGGCTATTTAAAATAGATTCAATAATTAGACCCTATTTTGATTCATCTAGTAAATCTGAATTACTCTCAATTGCATTTTAGTTTGCGGATTTAGTTGATTCATGTATCGATTTGAGGGGATAAACTTGAATCCCTTTTCCTAAGCGTAAGTACTTAAGCCCCTCTACAGCAGCAGAAGCCTCTGCAATTGTGGTATAAGCAGTAACTCTGGCTCCAAGTGCATTAGTCCTTATTGAACGAGAATCGTTGATAGCATTTCTTTTCTCTTCTACAGTATTGATTACTAAATTCAACTCACCATTTTTAAGCATATCCACTATATGAGGTCGACCTTCAGTAACCTTATTAACTACTTGTACAGGTATGCCCGCCTCATATATTGCACTTGCAGTTCCACGAGTGGCACAAATTTTGAAACCAAGTTCAAGCAATCCTTTGGCAATAGGTATAAGTTTTGGTTTATCAGAATCTTTAACGCTAAGAAATACTAATCCTGCCTGAGGTAAATCTATACCCGCAGCAATTTGAGACTTAACAAAAGCTTCACCAAAAGTTTCTCCCACACCCATAACCTCACCAGTAGATTTCATTTCAGGACCTAGAATCGTATCTACCCCTGGAAATTTAGCAAAAGGGAAAACAGCTTCTTTTACACAATAAAAATTAGGGATCTTCTCTTCGGTGACTCCAAGCTCTTCAAGTGATTTGCCCGCCATAACCCGAGCTGCAATCTTAGCTACAGGAAGTCCTGTGGCTTTTGAGACAAATGGAACTGTACGAGAGGCCCTAGGATTAACTTCGAGCACGTAAACTTCATTTGACTGAATCGCAAATTGAACATTCATCAAACCTCGAACATTTAAGGCTTTAGCCATTAGCCGTGTTTGTCGTTTTATCTCATCCACTATTTCTTTTGATAAAGAATGAGGAGGAATGCTACATGCAGAATCACCCGAATGCACTCCAGCTTGCTCAATATGCTCCATAACACCTGCGATAAAAACTTCATTGCCATCGCAAATACAATCTACGTCCACTTCGATTGCATCGTTAAGGTATCTATCTAAAAGTACAGGTGAATCATTAGAAACTTTAACGGCAGCTGTCATATAACGCTCAAGGTCCATTTGATCGTGCACAATTTCCATAGCACGACCTCCTAACACATAGGATGGACGTACCACTAACGGATACCCAATTTCTTTTGCCAATGTAAGGGCCTCTTCTTCAGTGCGAGCAGTTCTGTTTGGAGGCTGTTTAAGATTTAATTTTTGAAGTAGCTTTTGAAAACGCTCCCGATCCTCAGCTATATCTATAGATTCAGGGCTAGTACCCAAAATTGGAACCCCATTAAGTTCCAAATCCCTTGCAAGTTTTAGGGGTGTCTGACCACCATACTGAACAATTACACCTACTGGCTTTTCAATATCAACAATCTCAAGCACATCCTCTAATGTAAGTGGCTCAAAGTACAATCGATCCGCCGTATCATAATCGGTGGACACTGTCTCTGGATTGCAATTAACCATAATCGTCTCATAGCCGTCTTGCTTTAATGAAAGAGCCGCATGCACGCAACAGTAGTCAAATTCAATACCTTGACCGATACGATTAGGACCGCCCCCTAAAACCATGATTTTCTGTTTTTGGGTTGGCAATGCCTCCGATTCCTCCTCATATGTAGAATACATATAAGCAGTTTTAGTATCAAATTCAGCTGCACATGTATCCACTCTTTTGTAGACAGGGCGTACACCTTGTTGAATTCTGATTTTACGAATTTCAGTTTCGGAAGTATCGAGCAAATAAGCAAGGCGCCTATCAGAGAACCCTTCACGCTTTAGCAATCTCATAACTTCAGCATCTATCTCACCCAAAGTCTTTTGCTCTAAAGCTAATTCGATATCTACAATTTCTTTAATTTGCTCCAAGAACCATAAGTCAATTTTAGTAAGCCTATGAACATCATCAATACTAAAACCGCGATCAAATGCATCGGCAACAAACCAAATTCTCTCAGGTCCAGGTTCAGCAAGTTCAACCTGCAATTTTTCTAAATCAACAGTTTTCAGATTTAGCCCATCAACACCCACCTCAAGACCACGAAGTGCTTTTTGAAAAGACTCTTTGAAAGTGCGACCTATAGCCATGACTTCGCCAACTGACTTCATCTGCGTAGTTAAACGAGAGTCAGCCTGTGGAAATTTTTCAAATGCAAATCTTGGAATTTTAGTAACCACATAGTCTAATGTGGGTTCAAATGATGCAGGTGTAGCACCTCCAGTGATTTCATTTAATAACTCATCTAGGGTATAACCGACAGCCAGTCTTGATGCCACTTTTGCAATAGGAAAACCAGTCGCCTTTGATGCTAGAGCAGATGAACGAGACACGCGTGGATTCATCTCGATAACTATCATGCGCCCATTTGCTGGATTAACTGCAAACTGAACATTTGACCCCCCAGTATCCACACCTATTTCACGCAATACTGCAATAGAGGCATTGCGCATAATTTGATATTCTTTATCAGTCAAAGTCTGTGCGGGGGCTACGGTTATAGAATCTCCAGTGTGCACTCCCATAGGATCAAGATTTTCAATAGAACAAATTATTATGCAGTTATCCGCTTTATCGCGCACAACTTCCATTTCAAATTCCTTCCATCCCAAAAGTGATTCTTCAATGAGAAGTTCATTTGTAGGCGAAGCTTCTAGACCACGCATACATATCGCTTCAAATTCCTCTGGGTTGTAGGCAATGCCACCGCCCGTACCACCTAAGGTAAAACTCGGTCTAATAACTACAGGAAATCCTGCAGTACCAATCTCTTCGGCAATACGTCTTTGTACATCCCATGCTTCATCCATGCTATGAGCAATACCTGATTTAGCAGACTCTAGACCAATAGAAGACATGGCTTCTTTGAACTTCATCCTGTCCTCTGCTTTTTCTATGGCATGAGCATTTGCTCCGATAAGTTCAACGCCATGCTTCTCGAGAACTCCTTGTTTAGCTAATTCTAGAGCACAGTTAAGGGCAGTTTGCCCTCCCATAGTCGGAAGAATGGCATCGGGTTTCTCAATCTCAATTACCTTTTCCAATGACTTCCATGTAATAGGCTCAATATATATAACGTCCGCTGTTTCTGGATCAGTCATAATGGTTGCAGGATTACTGTTGACTAGAATTGTACGGTAACCCTCAGCCTTTAGAGCTTTGCATGCTTGTGCTCCTGAATAGTCAAACTCACATGCTTGCCCAATTACAATAGGTCCTGCACCAATGATTAGTATGTTTTTAAGGTCTGTACGTTTAGGCATAGCTTTTATTTTGCCTCCATGAGGCGTATGAATTTATCAAAAAGTGGCATAGCATCGTGTGGTCCTGGGCTGGCTTCAGGGTGACCTTGAAAGCAAAATGCAGGTCTATCGGTTAGTTCAAACCCTTGCAAACTTCCATCAAACAACGACACATGTGTAACCCTTGCATTGGATGGCAATGTCTCAGCATCCACCGCAAAACCGTGATTTTGAGAAGTTATATAAACACTACCAGTCTCTACATCTTTAACTGGGTGATTTGCACCGTGGTGTCCAGCTTTCATCTTAATAGTTTTAGCTCCTAAAGCTAAACCCATAATTTGATGCCCAAGACAAATTCCAAATAAAGGAATTTTTTTATCTAATATAACTTTTGCAGTATCGATGGCATAACCAACTGCACTAGGGTCTCCAGGTCCATTTGCCAAGAAAACTCCATCTGGATTTAAACCTAAAACTTCTTGAGCGGTTGTAGTTGAAGGTACTAAGGTAATTTTGCACCCCCTCTCATGTAGTAACCGTAGAATGTTAAATTTGATACCGAAGTCATAGGCCACAACATGAAACCTAGTCTCACAATCAGAACTGTAGCCCCTTTTAAGACTCCATGCACCTTCAGTCCAATTAATCTTTTCTTTTACTGAAGCATCACTAGCCAAATCCTGACCAACCATACCAGGATAATTTTTAGCTAACTCAATGGCTTTTTGTTCATCATCACCTACTAAAATGCATGCGCCCTGGGCACCCTTATCTCTCAAAATTCTCGTAAGTTTGCGCGTATCTATTTCTGATATAGATACAATTCCATTTTCTTTTAGATATTCGGGAAGTGATTTTTGAGATCTGAATGAAGAAACAACTTTGGGGCAATTTCTAACTACAAGTCCAGATGCCCTAATAATATTCGATTCTATATCTTCAGAATTAATCCCAGTGTTTCCGATGTGAGGATAAGTAAGAGTGATAATCTGTTGAGAATAACTTGGATCAGTTAGGATTTCTTGATATCCAGTCATACTTGTATTAAATACAATTTCGCCTACAGTATGACCATCTACCCCAATTGAAATACCCTTAAAAACTGTACCGTCAGCAAGTGCAAGAATAGCACTAGGGTATTCTTTTGTACCCTTAGATAAAAGTGCGTGCAACATTGAGCGTTTCCGTAAATGAAATACTTATAATTATAACGATAGAGGCTATTTCTTTCTATCATTTAAAGCCCATGCGATAGTAGCCGCATCTACGTATTCAAGTTCACTACCACTAGGGACGCCTCGAGCAATCCGACTTGTTTGAATATCCAAATCTGAAAAAAGTGTTTTTATGAAATGAGCAGTTGTTTCACCTTCTGTTGTAAAGTTTGTGGCAATAATTACTTCTTTAATGCCTGATTCCTTTACTCTTTCAATTAAGTGCTCAAAATTAAGACCTTGAGCTCCTTTTGGGGACATAGGTGTAATTCTACCCATCAACACATAATAAAGCCCCCTATACCCATGACTTTCTTCAATTCTAATTAAATCTGCTGGCGTCTCAACGATGCATAAAGTTGTTAAATCTCGCTTATTAGATGAGCAGATATCACATATATCAGAACTTGAAAAGTTATTACATTTTGAACAATGCTTAAGTGTAATCAATGCAGATTTAATGTTATGTGCCAAATACTCGGCACCTTCCCTATCATTTTGAAGCATATGATAGGCAAGTCTTCTAGCAGTTCTTACACCAATACCTGGTAAACCAGAAATTGATTCAATAAGTGCTTGGAGTGGCTCTGGTTCCTGCGTCATCAATTTAGAAAGGTAATTTCATACCGCCAGGAAGCGACAAACCACCAGTTACTGCAGACATTTTTTCTTGAGAAGTTTCTTCAGCTTTACGATGGGCATCATTAAGAGCAGCAGCAATCAAATCCTCTAAAAATTCTTTATCTTCTTCTAGAACAGAATCATCAATAGAAACTCTTTTAACTTCATGATTGCAAGTCATCGAAACGGTAACCAAATTACCTCCAGCAACTCCTTCAACTAAAGTGTTACTAAGCTCATCTTGAGTTTGTTTCATCTTATCTTGCATCTGCTGAGCTTGCTTCATAAGTCCAGCAATTTTACCTTTCATCATAATTAATCCTCTGAATTTTTATGCGTTATTTTAACTGAATCGGGTATCAGTACAGCTTGGCAATGTTCTTTCAGTTTATTAATAAAATCATTTTTCTCAATCTTATCCATGACCACAGCCATTTTTGCATTGTGTTCCTCATCACGCTTTTGCTTAAGGGTGAAAGACACTTCTCCTAATTCAAACTCAACCGCAACAGCACGTCCAAAATAATCTGATAAAAACTTACTAAATTTCTTTTTAGTATTTTCCTGATTAGACTGTAATAACTCAGATTTTAGAAATATGGTATCGTCTTCAGTTTTTACATACTGTGAGTTAATTGCAATTTGTTGCACCAACCCCGTTTCTTTAAAAGTTTGTACAACCTCAATCCATGATTGAGCATTTAAATTAGAGAAAACTACTCTTTGATCAGGACTTTTTTTTTACCCTCTGACTGTTGCAGAGGAACTAGCGTATCTGGAGAAGCTAGTGAAATCATGCGCAAGCAAGCCATCATAAATCCAGAATACTCATCTGGAGAGTATCCCAATTCCTTTCTGCTATGTATTGCTATGCTATAGAAAAGCTGCAACAAGTCAGGATCTGCAACTTTAGATAGCTCTTGAATATCTTCAAATAGCAAATCATCTTCGCTTATAGTTTTAGGAATTCTCTGTTCAATTGCAATTTTAGAAATTAAAGAAGCCAAATCCTCAAGAGCTTGTGAAAATGAAAAACCTCTATTTGCTAGTTCATCTGTTACTTCTTTTAATCCAGTAGCATCAGCAGATAAGAGATTTTTTAAAAGTCGAGCTAAGAAAGTATGGTCTATAGAACCTAGCATCCCCCTTACTGAATCTAAGGTAATATTATTAGAAGAAAAAGCAATAGCTTGATCTGTTATAGACAAAGCATCTCTCATAGAACCAGAAGCTGCTTGGGCTAACAATTTTAAAGCTGATTTTTCGTATGAAACCGACTCTTTTTCTAAGATGTATTCTAAGTGAGAAACAATCTGTTCTGGAGACATGTTCTTCAAATTAAATTGAAGACATCTTGATACTACGGTAATAGGTATTTTTTGGGGATCTGTAGTAGCAAGTATAAATTTAACGTGCGGAGGGGGCTCTTCTAAAGTTTTAAGCATAGCATTAAATGCTGTGCCAGAAAGCATATGAACCTCATCTATAGTATAGACCTTAAATCTACCTACTGATGGAGCATAAATGGCTTGCTCAATCAATGCGGCCATGTCCTCTACCCCACGGTTTGAAGCAGCATCAAACTCCATATAATCTACAAATCTACCCTCATCAATTTGCGTACATGCACGACAAACACCGCAGGGTTTAGATGTGATTCCTGTTTCACAATTAAGTGATTTAGCAAGTATACGAGCTAAAGTAGTTTTACCTACTCCACGAGTACCAGTGAACAACCACGCATGATGAAGACGTTCCGTATCCAAAGCGTGTGTCAAGGCTTTAACAACATGATCCTGACCAACAAGACTTGAAAAAACCCTAGGTCGCCACTTGCGAGCAAGTACTAGATAGCTCATTGAAATTCCTAAAAAGAAGAGTGAGCCTGACTTCGGCACTGGATCTGCACAGCTGTGGCTGCTTCGTTCCCGACCTGACCAGATTCACTGCCGACCCATGCGAAGGGGCCCACCGAACAGAATTTTAACACAACGGTAACAATCAAAGATCAATGAATTCGCAGGTTTCTAATACGAGGAGTTTCTTAATAACAGGCTTATCATTAAATGATTGTAAATACTTAGCGTACATGTTTAATTGCGGTGTATATACTCTAATCATACGCCCAATAAAATCCTCATATTCTTCGTCTTCATGTTTTATATTAGTTTTGAAATCAACAAGCAACCAATGATCCCCGTTATCCACTACAACGTCGAACCTACGCTCAGTTGCCATTTCATCAAAAAGAGACCACTCTTGCATAGCATTCGCATTAGTTAACAACCACTTCACAGTATGATTATCATATGCTTTTAACAGCAACTTAATTACTCGAGTAGTTGCTCCTGTCAAGGCTACATTTGGAAGACCCAATGTATGCAAATGTTTTTGAACCAAACCACGTGCATTTTTTATTCTTTCAAAATCCCAACCTACTAATTTATCTCGACCCATTCTTTCAAGCCACATGTGAACTACATGACCTACACATGAAATATACTGATCGTCAAATTGCCATGTTTTACTTTCTCTTATTGCAAGGTTGGCAATAGAAGAACTATCAGCAGTTGGAACCTTAAACTCATCTATAGTTAATCGCTTAATAATAGATTTATCGATTAAAGTAGTAACTTTTTCATCTTGAATTTCTTCGGAAGGAACATAGTTTTTAGTAATTGAAAACTCATCTGTTTCTTGCAACCCTAGTTGACCTGCAATTGATCCTGCAGAAACTGTTTCATTTTTATTAGTGATATTTACAAACAAATGCAATTTTCTTTTGGCTCTAGTGCATGCAACATAAATCAGTCGCATGGTTTCGAATTCATCTCTTTCTTTATTTCTCTGGTTTATAAGATCAAACAAATCGTCTTTAACTCCAGTACCCTTATGACCTACAGAACTAACTAGAAAACTATTACCATAATTTTCAAATTCAATTAAATTTGCTTGATTATTAGGAGGTTTTCTATTTAGTCCAAAAAGAATTACTTCATCAAACTCCAATCCTTTTGCTGAATGCATAGTCATAATTTCAACTGCTGGACCAGAAACCACATCCTGAGCATAAAGTTTTTGAAGATTTCTTTCAAAACCCTCAATATCAATAGCTCCATAGGGTGACGATTTCTCAAGAAGCTCTATCACTCGTTTTATATTTGCCTGCTGAATCTCAGAACTATAAATTTTATTTGCACCTAAATCCTCCCAAACCATAGAAACAAATTGAGGAAAAGCCACTCTAGGATAATTCAGCGGATTTCTTAAAAGAATGTCACTAACATAAAACAACCTCATAAACTCATTTTCGTCGATTGATTTTTTAAAATTAGAGTCTTTTAAAACTTCACGTAATGCTGAAGCAGGAGATACATTTTTGCGTGATTCAAAAATTCTAGTTAAAGTTTTAAGAGTTAAACCACACATTGGTGATCGCAATATAGACATCCATGCGAGTCTGTCTCCTTTATGACTAAGAAGCCTAATAAGTTGAACTAAGTCCATTATTTCTTCAGTATCTCCTAGAGATACCATTTCTACAGCTTTAACACTGATACCAGCCGATACCAATTGCTCAACTAGATTTTCTAAATGACTTCTAGACTTAACTAAAATTCCAACTGGCTTTGATGAGTTTGGATGACTTTCTAATGCTTTTTTGGCAATGTTTACCGCATTTTCATAGCACCCTTTTGTATCTTTTAAGAAGCTGTGAATTTGGACGCAATCTTCACTTGAAGCATCTTTGAATGATTCTGAAGGGGTATAACTTATTGCACCCAAAACTGGATTATCTTTTAATGGAAATTTTTTAGAAAATTTGTTGTTTACCCAATCAATAATATTTTTGTTAGATCGAAAATTTACACTAAGGCTTAAAAACTCAAGCGGAATATCACCCACTACACCAATTTGATCTGATAAAGGTAATCCGATATTTCTTTTTGCTTTCTCAGCATAATCAATAAATATCCCAACTTCTGCCTGCCGAAACCTATAAATAGATTGCATCGGGTCGCCAACTAAGAATATAGTTCTACCATCCCCAACGGACCATCCTGATGTGATTTTTTCAAGAAGCTGCTTTTGATTGAAATTTGTATCTTGAAATTCATCAATCAAAATATGATGCAAATCATTATCAATTTTTAAAAGCAAATCTGACGGGTCATCTGCTTCACCTAATGCTGTTAATGCTCTAATAGAAGACTCATTAAAATCAATAATTGAATAGTTTGAGAAAACTTCATTTAATTTTTCTAAAGCAAGCCCCAATGTCGCATAGAAGATTTCTAAGTTTTGAGCTAGGCTATTAAATTGATCAGGTAATAAACATATTTTTTTAAGAGCATCTTCTAATTTGTGATCTTCTTCATGTCTTTTTAAAAAATCTTTAAAGCCCTCAATTCCAACATCTTCAGGAGTAATACGCGGTAGGTTTTGTATTTTCTTTCTAACAGTTCCAGGACTCTTTGTAAGCACCTCAGCCCTAACTATTTTCCAAAAAGGGACATATTCAATTTCAAAACCTGGACAAAAACTTGGATTATCTATATCTAAAAATCCCTTGTGCCATGCAAGATCATCAAAATATTTACTTTTAATAATTGGCCATAAGTCATTTTTAACTTCCACACTATCTAAAGTCTCTTTTAGTTCATTCAAATACTCCTTAGATATGCTCTCGTATGATTGATTAAACAACTCTTGGGATGGAACATTGCGTTTAATTAAATCCTGCCAATTCAAACGCTTATGTAGCATTTGAATCATTAACCGTCTGAATCCATCAAAATCCATATCTAGATGATCTAACACCTGTCGTAAAAAAGGGTGATCATCATATTCTTCAATCATCAAATCAACAGCTTCATGAAATAATGACTCAGCATTTTCTGTAAATTCAACACCTGCACCTACACCTGATATCAATGGAGTGTTAGAAATTAAATTCTTAGTAAAAGAATCTATGGTCCTAATCCTAAACCTATCTAAATTTTCAAGAATTTTCCAATTCTTTTCTTTGTCTCTTTGAATAACTTTATTAGCTAATTCCCATGAGAGCTTTTCAAATTCAGACTCAGGTTCTGGATTGGAATGATTCAAAAGCTTTTCATAAACTCTATCGAGCATTTCTGAGGCTGCTTTTTTAGTAAAAGTAATAGCAAGAATTTGCTCTGGCTTCTCTACCACACATAAAAGAGAAAGAATTCTGGTGGAAAGTATCTCTGTCTTTCCTGACCCAGCTGGAGCTTGAACTATATAAGATTTGCTTGAATCTAAAGCCAAATCACGTTGTTTCTGATCGGCAGCAATTTTTTTATTCATATTTAGCCTCTTCATCGTTAGATTCAAAAATTCTTAAAAAAGGTTTAATCTCACAATATTTCATATCTTCTTTGTCAATGTATACGTTTGGAGATATACCGTCCTTAATCTCATCTAACAAATCATTTATTTTGGACTTCCAAGTCTTAAGCAAATCCCACCAATCCGCCTCTGTAAATTTAAAAACATCATGATTTAATTCGTCATTAAAATATGATTGGACATCATCAACAAAACCCACATAGGTTTTAAGAACTGACCCTTGTGCCAATTTCCCTTGATGTAAAAATACATTGCTTACACCTATCAAATTTTCCGATATCTCTTCCTCAATTGAGCATGCGTAAAATGGCAATTGACATTTTTTGAGCCTATCTCTATCAATCCAATACTTCTTCATACTGGTTGAAGTGAGTGGCTTTCCAGTTTTGTAATCGATAATAAAATACTTATCACCTACTCGATCTACCCTATCAACTTTAAAATTGATATCCATATATTCTTTCGTATATATTTCATTCTTTTCAACATGAACAACTTCAAAAGGCGATCGTGAACTTATCTCTTGTTGAATAAAATACACCATAACCGCTTTAGCTGCGGATTTAATGGCATTTTGCATATTTACAGATTCAATGTGTGCCAATACTTCATTAGCTGATTGATCGATAATCAGATCAAGTTCTAAACTCAAATCCTCTATTTTCGTGACGGACGATGAACTTCTATACTTTTTATAAAATAACTCTAAAATTTTGTGATAAAAATCTCCCTTAATTGATGCGTTGTAATCATCTTTTGGATAAGGTCGTAATTCATCAACATTCAGACGATATTTTGCATAATTCCAAAGAGGATTGATTGACTGCAACTCAATCATATGAGCCCCTCCTCTTTTAATTTCATCCTCAAAGGTAAGACCATCTCTATCATCTAAAGTCTGCATAATAGCTTTATCTCTTTTTGGGATGGCAATAGGTTTTAAAACCTCCATTTTTTCCATATAAGGTATCAAAAAGGAGCTAGGATAAATCTTTCTATTTTCCTCTAAATCTGAATAACTAAGAATTACATCATTTGAAGTGTGCAAAATCCCGTTAAAAATCTGCTCCGAAAGTTCCCAAGTGCTATTCCAGGTTGTTAAATCAACTCCTGCATTAATCTGAGAAAGCAATGGAATTAGAGGATTGTATGAAGGTGATGGTGGCAATGTATTACTTTGCAAGCCACAAACCCATACATGGTCCCATCTACCACCTTCGACTTCGTAAAGTCCCATGATATCAAGCTTAGAATCAGCTTCCCTTTGTACTTGGAACATAGTGTTAGACAGCAATTTTTTAAATAGATCTACAGCTTCGTATACATCTATTTTTGGAAGCATCTGATGCATAGAACTTAGGGTTTTAAGAACATTGTCTAAGGCTGTGCAAAGCTGATAATTGGTGCTATTTTGAGGTGCATCTGCTGGAAATTCAAACTCTGTAAGAGTGATCCTAAACGCATCAGCCCAATGACTTATATCCTTTTGCCCAGCATTAATCCAGTCATCATTTTCATTAAAAAGAGTCTCGGTTTTTTTGTGAATATGTTTATACATCAATTCACTTAATTGTTTATGAGATATAAATTTACCTTTACGTTTTCTAAGCAAATAATCTAAATGTGCCAGTGTCTCACGTTCAGACTCGGAAAAACCAAATTCGGCGTTTAAGAAAGCATTGCCAACTAATTGAAGTGGAATTTTTTGTTTATGAAAGTTAAGAATCAACTCAAACCAACATATTACTGAGCGAATTAAACTCCATTCATCTAAGTTGCGACCCAATGAGATATGCCAGTGTTTTTGATTTGCAAGTTCACGTTCAATTAATAGCAAATTATTTTGAAGATTAGGAACTACAATAGCCAATCTTTTGTTTGGATTAGAAGCCATTAAATGAGAAGCCCAGTCAATCGCATACTTAAGCTCAGTCTCTATACTATCAGCACTGAATAATGAAATATTTTGAGCACGTGGTCTTTTGGTATATAACACATGAATTTCTGACCCTTTGTCTCGACATAAAGTTAAGAATTTTTTCATGTAGGGTGTGATTTTATAAAAGCCGTGAAGGATTATATGTTTCGGCGATTTGAGTATCCCACCTCTAATAGAATCCAAAACTAAATCTTCTAAATTTACGGAATCACATAAATTTTTATTATTTATAACTTTTAGATATCGTTCATGCCACTTAGTGAAAATCTCATACTCAGGAGTTTTTTCTACTGGTCTAACTTTTATAGAATAATCATGAATTAATTTATGTGCTTTCATTGCCAACCTTGTGGCTTTTGATTCTGAAAGCATAGGCAATACGAATTTCTCTTCCTCCGATTGTTTTTGAATTTGAGAGGTCAAATTATTCGAATCTATAAGATCGTTAATCAGTTTCTGAGCAATTGACAGGTCGGAATTATTTGCCCTATTTTTAAAATTGGAACGATTTGTAGCTACACCTTTGGAAGGCTTATCTAAAACTTTACTCCAATAAAAACTCTCTGCAATATCATTTAACACAACCGGCATATTTGGGAATTCAAACTGCAAATCAAGAAGGTAATTCTTAATCCACCTTTTAAAGGTAAAAGTACTTGGCAGTTCAAATATTTTTTTATTATGATCATCTTTTTTATGTTGATCGATCAATTGCCTACGTACGTCAAACGTAAGCCTATTACTAGCAGCCAAGATTAAGGTTTCTTTAGGATTAAGTTTATTGAGTTCTTCTAAGGTACATGATTGAATTTCTGATAGTGGCATAGGTCACCAATTTGCAAGATGTTTCATTAATTATAGTCTGCTAAAATTTATAAAATTTTTATTAATTTAATATGAATAACGAGCAGCTTAAACATCTGAGAGCTTGTGCAAAACAATTAGAGAAATCAAAAAATTGGGAAAATCTTATTAAATTTATCTCAAACGTAAATCCGAAAGATCTAATTAGTATTTGTGATGAATTGCTTGCACTTAGAGCAGGAAACCTTAAGACACCTAGCATTTCAGCTTCAAAAGCTGCACTAGAAGAAGTTTTACAAAGCGAGGTAGATATTCCATCATGTGACAAAATCAAAGATGGATATGCAATTAGGTACTCTGGCTCTACTTTTAATCCAGACCTTCCTGGCCCAAAGGATGGATTTATTTGGTCTGCACAAGAAGAATTTATGTTTAATTTACGTAATTCTGGTGAGGAAGAGGTAAATAAATTTCTTAAGGATCTTCAGGCTAAAGCGGCAATACCAACTTGGGACTTATCTGTTGAACTAGGAAATCGAGAAAGTCATAAGGGCACTATCATATTCAGATACACACGATTAACAGAAAATACTCAACTGAGTATCTTTTAGGATTAACTTATGCACCCATTAGTAGAAAAGACATTTATCTTAGGTGTGATTACATTTTTAGTATACGGTTGTGCCTTGGCTAATGGCTATTCTGTTGCCTATGTACTCCTTATATTAGCTAGTCTAGCCACTTTTTATAAATCAAAAAAACTTAATAGCTATTACAAAATGTCTGCATGGGATTGGGCACTGTTTATCAGTATGACCGCCATGGTTTTGATTTCATTCGCTGTCAGTTTATATTATGGTGAATCTGGTAGATATTTTGATCGCCCAAGCAAAATTTTGATTGGTTTACTGTTCGTATACTGTCTTAGATTTGTAGAAATTAAAAGATGGCTTTTTATATTGTGCATTCAATGTGGTGCTATCGTTTTTGGTGTATTTGCCATACAAGATGTCTTTTTCTTCAATTTAGAAAGAGCTCAAGGGGGTATGCTTGAAATCCATTTCGGAAATTTTGCCTTAGTTTGGGGCTTAGGATCGCTACTGTCCCTATTTCACCTGCACGGTTTAAAAAATAAGAAAATTTTTATCGGGTTAGGGATTTTAGGTTTTGTTATGGGAATTTTCGCATCTATACTTTCTGGCTCTCGAGGAGGATGGATATATGTTCCCATGGGTTTTGTACTTGTTTCTCTTTTTACTTTTAAATCTCTAAAGCATTCACTATTACTTATATTTTCTTCCTTTGTTTTTGTAGTTGTTGCTGCATTCTCAGCCTATCACTACTCACCTGCAATCAAGGAAAGGGTGGATATGACCTATGAAACCTTATTTAAAGATTTATCAGAAATTAAAGTTTTGGATACTTCCATTACTGCTAGATTTGAAATGTGGTATTTAGCTTCTGAGATGATAAAAGTACATCCCATTATCGGATGGGGCGATGTTCAATATTTAAAATTTATGAAATGGGGCTTCTTAGATGGCCATATTTCTCAGAAGGTTTACAAACATAGACACCCACATAATGAATACTTAAATGAATTCGTTAAGAGAGGTATTTTTGGTTTTCTTGCACTTATTTCCTTGTATTTAATCAGCTTTGCATACTTTTTTAAAAACGCCCGTTCAAACTATTCTTCTGAAGTAAAACTACCGGCTGGTATAGGTGCGATATTTGTAAGTGGTTATATGGTATTTGGTTTAACTCAAGCTGTGTTCAGCCACAATGAGGGAACTATGTATTGGATTTTAGGGGTTGGAATTTTCTGGGCACTTACCAGGTATGCAGAAAACTCCCACAAATCATCCGAACTTATACCCACTCACAGTGACGCCACCCATAGCTGATTGCTCAAAATAGTTTAATTGAGCTTCATCTGAGCCAGCTGCTCCTACAGCGACCATCATAGGTATTAAATGGTCCTCAAAGGGATGACAGGTCCTTGCACTAGGAGCCATCTCCCAGTTGATTAAAGCTTGTTTTCTATATTCATATGGTTTATCAATAAGAGAATCCTGAAGCCATGCATCAAACTCCTCTGATGGCTGAGAACCCTCTGGATTAAACATACGCATATTATGAAATGTAAGTCCACTTGCTAATATAAGTACACCCTCACCTCTAAGAGGTTTTAGTGCTTCTCCTAAATGAATGTGATAGTAAGGATCAAATGAAGCCTCTATAGACACTTGAACAACTGGAATCTCCGCTTCAGGGAAAGCCACTGCCAATGGAACAAATGCCCCATGATCAAAACCTCTATTTGAATCAAAGGAAGTTTCAAAACCATATGACTTTAAATGTGAACTTAATGTTTTTGCAAATTGTGGATGACCAGGTGCTCCATAATGTACGGAATAGGTATATGGAGGGAATCCATAATAATCGTACAACATACCTGGACGGGGATTATTCATAATACCCAACCCGCCCTCTGTAATCCAGTGAGCTGATATCATTAAAATAACTTTGGGTTGGAATTCAAGCAATGAAGGAATTTTTTGCAATGAACTTCTAAGTTTAGAATACGACTGCTCCCATTGCTGGATCCATGGCCAAGGACCACCACCATGTGAGATAAAAAATACTGGTTGCATGATTATTATGTGGATTATGTTAAAGCGTATATTATAAATGGTTAACTAATTTCAATTCACTTTTGATAATCAATAGAAATGTTCATTAGACAGATATTTAATAATTTGACTTTAAACGAATATTGACTTCATATCTTAAACATATATACAATGTGTGAGCAGTTAAAAATTGGTGACGTACTGCCTTAACGTACGGTCAAATTCATTGGTGACGTACTGCCTTAACGTACGACTGATTAGTTTCTAGTTCACTCTCATCCACATCTTATCTTTGAGCAACTAAAAAAAATACGAGGTTGTAACCCTTTATGGGTCAAAATAATTTGCTTAATATCTTCTCTATTTTTTTATAATTTCATAAGGTCTCATATTACCTGTAAGTCATTGATATTTAACATGGTTATAATACTCACTTCAATCTAAAAACTCAATAATCAACCATATGCAAGATGAATGCTAATTTCTAAAAATTCAAGACGTACGATAAAGATAATAAGATTTATGGTCAAAGCCAAAATATAAATTCTAGTTGGAGGGTAAATATGAAGTATATAGGATTGGATAATGCCGTATTCATAGCTTATAAATTACGTGATGAATTCATTTATAACATGGCTAAAGCTGAGGGCAATAGTCTTACATTTGCTGAAACCTCTACTGTAATCGAAGGCTATGGTATTAGTGGAAAAAGTATGTTTGAATTACGGCAAGTTGAAAACATACGTAATGGGTGGGATTATGTAATCAATCTTGTAAAGTATAAAGAATTAATTATTGATAAAAATCTATTCGTAAAAATTAATTCCTTAGTAGCTAGGGACGAAAATCCTAGTCATGGGGAATTCAGAGAAAAAAGTGTTGCCATATCTGGTACTAACTACCTTCCTCCACAGCCATTTATCTTGAATTCTCTTTTTAGGGAAATGATTGATAACTATAAAACCAACTCAACGCTCGATCTAAAAAAATCGGCTATGGATTTGTTCCTTGACAGCGCTAGAAATCAATACTTTGAAGATGGCAATAAAAGAACTGGACAGTTGGTTATGAATGCTATGCTTATGAAAAATGGTTATGCCCCATTCACTTACCCCCCTGAAGTAGATAAAGAATTTAAAAATAAATTAATAAATTTCTATATTAGAAATAACAAAGAAGAAATGTACGATTTCATTAGATCTCAAATTAATTCCCCACGTTTACTACATATGCAAAATGTTAAGGAGTCCTCTCTTAAAATTTCATACAATGATGGTTTAACAATGTAGTTATATTTTCTGATGAAAAAAAACATATAAAGATTACTACTTTATGTAGCTGTTTATTAGAAGATTTTTTTACCCTATATTGACTAAAACAAATTCTAATATTTATAATATTTTCGAGCCTATAGCCTCAAGAGCAAGACCAGAAGCCGGTCCATCGGTGCGGTACCGTTATGCCATAGCCCGAAGGGATTAAAAAAGATAAGGATTTAGAGGGTATAGTTTTTCCAACTTCCACTTTAAAAAATTTCGGTCCGAAAAATGTTTTCAAAAATCGAAAGGTTTCTAAAGTTTAAGGTGTATGGCTATTGATGTGTATAGGTAATAGCTGAATCGTTTAATTTTACCGTTTAAAATCGGTTTTCTTTATTTCTAAGTTTAAAAATTTTAGAGATTGGATTTTTGAGATGGTGTGTGTGAGAGGGAATTAGAGAAAAGGTTTCTGTAGCCGAATCTGGAAGATTATCTTGAAAGTACAATTTTTTTAAAAACCTTAATAAATCAATTTTAGAGACTGATATATATTTACATTGTTATATCTTGGGATTTTGGGGAAGCGATAGATTTTGATTTTTCTAAAAAATTTAATCTTTCAGTCATAATTTTTTCTAAATTTTCTGTGAAGTTTTTAAAATCGTAAGAGTTACTAATAGATAAATTATGTTTTTTGAATTCATCTTCTAATAAAATATCTAACTCTTCTTCCCCGCTATAATAAAGTTTCGGAATAATTACCTTTAGTAAGGATTCAGAGAAACTTTCTGGGTATTTTTGAAATAGAAAATTCAAGTCATATAAATCTCTAACTTTATCTCTACCAGTAAACGCGGAAGTCTTCATGTGGATTAGTTCGTCTATATCGTAGACATTGACATTGCCATGTTTATGATATAAAGAAGGAAAATCTCTTAACCTTTGAGTATTTCTTGAACTAACTTCAATTTTAAGGGGGTATGCACCTTTCATAGATACCGCTCCGTAATCTATCATTAATCTAAATGCTGTCTCTGGACTTTTTTTTATCGTTACATTCCAGTTTTTATATTCTCTGTGATTTTTTAACATATTTATAAAGTTCATATTTGATGTTTTACTATCTAAGTCAACATCTTCAGAGTACCTATCTAAACCGTAGTAAAGGTATAAAGCAGTTCCGCCTTTTAAAATATATTTATCACCTAAAAGAGGTAAGATTTCTTTTATAAGATTTATTCGGTCACTTTGATATTCAAGCATAGTTTTTATCCCTAAAGTAAAGTTTCGTTAATTCATATTTCATGAATGTTTCACGTTTTTTGTTTGATTAATAATTTCAAATACGAATAAAGCTCATTGGTATCTTCATCATCTAAAAAATCGTATACACAATTTTTTAAACCATAACTATCATCAAAATAAACTAAATCAGCAATTGCTCTAGCAAAAGAGGCAACATAATATTGCTTTTTGAGAAATGGTATGTATCTAAGTTTTATTCCCTTAGTACCTAAGGGCATACTTTTGTCAAGGGTGTATAACTTAAAGGGCTTATTCATTTGAAAATAATTTAGTGGATGCCAATCAGCTGTTAAACCTTTCTCATTTTTGATGTTTAAGGCTTCCCATCCAGATATATATTGAAAAGTTTCTTTATCTTTGGAATTTAAACCGTTTTGCTCTACTTTCATTTTTAAGCATGCTTTTAAATTATAACAAATTTAATATTTTTGTTTTGTAATTCATATCAATTTTTATTTTCAATAAACTTCTTAATAAATTTATTAATAGTAGCAGTAGATGTTTCTACACCTTTTAAGTTTTTAAGAAATTTTTGTATTCCAACAATAGTTATTTTATTGTTTCTTAAATATTCAATATCATTAAGATAAGGGTGTAACATATTGCGTTTGATATTGTTTTTGTTTTCCTCAACAAATTTAATAGCTTCTTCTGATGGTTTCATTTTCGATTCCTCACAAAATAATTAAGTATATATTAAACAACAATATATTAAAAACCAAACAGATAAAAAACACAATGTAACAAGTTTATTAGTATATATCTTCATAAGAAAAGTAGACCAAAGAGGACGATATTCGCCACCGTTTTCTGCATATCTTTCGTCATACCTATCACCTAGTCTTTCTTTATCTTGTTGTATTTGTTCTGGTGTTCTTTTGGTTACTACTTGTTTATCTTTTTCAGTATCATTTCTTTTACTTATTATAGCTTCTACTTGTTTAGGATAGGTAGCTGTAAGTTACGGTATTCTGCTAATGATAACTTTTCATGATTTATCTTTTTATCAAGTTCATATTCTCTAACTTTAATTCTGATATATCTTTGTATAGTTATAGGGTTTACAACAATGCTTTTTTTTGTGTTAAGTACTGATGGATTTGGGCGACTTGTCTATTAATTAGAAATAAAAAAACCTCTTAATAGAGGGTTAAGATTGATTTAAAAGTTTATTATCCAACTAGCTTTACGCCTTTAATCGTTAAAAATTCGGAATTATGTTCTATGAGAGGTGATAAATTGATATGGCTATCAATCTTACTTAGAGCCCCAAAAAATCTTATTGACTTCATATCTTAAACATATATACAATGTGTAAGCAGTTAAAAATTGGTGACGTACTGCCTTAACGTACGGTCAAATTCATTGGTGACGTACTGCCTTAACGTACGGTTAAAAAATATTTAACTGTAAGGGCAATCTCTTTGATTGCCCTTTTTCTATTATGAAAATTTATAACATTAACGACAAATATCTAAAATAAGTTAGCTTCGGTAGATACTAAAGTTTCTCAAATTAAAAACAAAAGGCCTTATATTGGAGTAGTTTTTGAGATTCATATTTTTCAATATTTTGCCCCTCTATCTTCAAAGGATTTTAGAAATAAAAAATCAAATGATACGTTTCATTTAATTTCCGAATCTGAAAAAGGTAAAGAACTAATTTTAGTATCAGTCAGTCTAGTCATTTTTAAAAGTTTACTTACAGTTTAGGGTGTAAGTAAGATTTTTTATTAACATTTGTACTTACATTAAAAAAGTTCTTATATCTTACTATAAATTTTTGCAGATATCTAAAACAGCTTGTAACTTATTGATTTATTAGAGAAATTTGGAAGAAAATTGGCTTTATAAATGCTTATATATTTTTATAATTTTTTAACCAGAAGCCACTCCGACAGGAATCGAACCTGTATCTAATCCTTAGGAGGGATTTATTCTATCCGTTGAACTACGGAGTGTAAACGTTAAATTATAGCAAACAGTCTCCATAAATTACGCCCTCGGATGATGTTTTTTATGCAACGATTTAAGTCTTTCCCTAGCTACGTGCGTATAAATTTGGGTTGTTGATATATCGACATGTCCCAAAAGCATCTGAACAACCCTTAAATCCGCTCCATGATTTAATAAATGAGTTGCGAATGCATGCCTCAAAACATGCGGAGAAAGCGGAATCTTAATACTAGTGTATTTGGCATATTTTTTAATAATTTGCCAAAAAGCCTGTCTAGTCATACAGTCTCCAAATCTATTTAAAAAGACAAAGCTATTTTTCTTATCCTTCTCAAGTAGTGGCCTTCCCTCACTTAAATATTTTTTTAGATAAAACTCCGACTCCTCCCCCATTGGTACAAGTCTATCTTTAGCCCCCTTACCCATGGTGACTCGAACTACACCTGCATCCAGACTAATTTCATTGGTTTTTATGGCAATAAGTTCGCTGACCCTCATACCCGTTGCATACAATATCTCTAACATAGCTTTATCTCTTAAGCCCGAAGCTGTCTTTAAGTCTGGGGCATTTAATAGTTCTTCTACTTGCGATTCGCTTATAGATTTAGGAAGTCTTTGAGGAGTTTTGCGAGTTGAAATACCCAAGCAGGGATCCTTTAATATTAGATTTTGTTTTATGCACCAAGCATAGAATTTTCTAACTGTTGCTAATTTTCTATTAATAGTTGTAGCTTTGGATGAAGACGATATTTCCATAAACCAAAGATTTAATTGATCCGAATCTATCTTTAATATTGAAATTGAATCTTTTAGAAAATTATTTAATGAATTCAAATCTAGTCTGTAGGAATTTAGAGTATTTTTAGATAGACCTTCTTCCAACCATAAGCTATCTATAAATCTATCAATCCACTCTTTATTTTCTTCTGACATAATTAACTTCAAACATTAAAATTAATGATTACAAATGAATTCTTTGTTTGTCTTTTTTATGACTTCAACTGAACAACTAGAATTAATTCTACCTGATGAGAGTGCATCTTTGAATTTTGCACATAAGCTAGCTATAACCCTAAAAAAACAAATATTTGGTTTGAACGTTGTGTTGCTAGAGAATATTCCTAACATAAAAATCTATTTAAGCGGTGATCTCGGTGCTGGCAAAACCACAATAACCAGAGAATTTTTAAAAGCTTTTGGAGTAAACACTAGGATAAAAAGCCCTACTTATACCTTGCTTGAAACTTATAAAGTTTCTAGATTATACTTATATCACTTTGATTTTTATAGATTTAGTAATCCGTTGGATTGGGTTGATGCGGGATTTAAGGAAACCCTAAATTCTCCTGGCATATCATTGGTTGAATGGCCTGAAATGGCACAAGACACGCTTCCAGTACCTGATTTACACATATTTCTTTCATATGACGGTGAAGGACGTATTGCCAAAATAAAAGCTTTTACAAACGAAGGAATCGAATGCATAAAAAGGATGAAAGCAGAATAAATATTAATAAGAGGCGCCGCATAGTAACGGCTGGTGCTGCTGCTTTGTTCCTACCTGTTATATCAAAAGTTTCACGTGCTGCTAATGCCCCAATTGTTGATGCTTCAAGTAATTCTGAACCTTTGAGATTTACTCCTTTAGGTTCTAATAATCCAATTCCTATACCTAAAGCACCTCCTTCAAATAGACCAGTTTCTACTACCCCAACTGCACCGCCTAAGGAAGTAGACACACAGGAAACACCTGCAGGTCAATCTCAAATTTTAGCTGTTAGAACTTGGCCTGCTGATGAATATACGAGGGTTACTCTGGAACTTAACTCTCCGATTAAACATGAACATTTTACTCTTGACAACCCACACAGATTAGTTGTTGATCTTGAAGGTTTGCAGATGAATTCTGCCCTAAATTCATTGATATCTAAAATAAAACCCAATGACCCCTATATATCTCAAGTTAGGGTTGCTCAAAATAGATCAAATGTTGTTAGGATTGTTATTGACTTAAAAGAGCCTATAGTTCCTCAAGTATTTACTCTTAAGCCAGTGGGTACTTATAAATATAGATTAGTACTCGATTTATATCCTAAAGTAGCAAAGGACCCTCTACTAACTTTAGTTCCTGAATCTAATTCTGCAGATCCACTTTCAAATATTATTGATCAACTTCAAAATACCAAACCAACAGTAGAAGTTCCTAAAGTTGCTGGTCAAGTTGCTCAAAAAAATCCTAGAATTGAAAATCTTCCTAAAAAAGGGTCAACTTTAGATCATCAACCTCTAGTAACAATAAAAAAGAATTCTCAAAAAAGACCAATTCTTATTGCAATTGACCCAGGCCATGGCGGTGAGGATCCAGGTGCTATAGGAGCACGAGGAACACGGGAAAAAGATGTTGTTCTTTCTATCGGAAGAAGATTAAGAGACTTATTAAATTCTAGATCTGACACTCGTGCTTACATGACACGAGATGCTGATTTTTTTGTTCCCTTGCACGTTCGTGTTCAGAAAGCTAGAAGGGTTAAGGCTGATGTATTTGTTTCTATACATGCAGATGCATTTACTAATCGTAATGCACGTGGTACATCAGTTTTTGCACTATCAAGAAAAGGAGCTTCAAGTGCGGCTGCTAGATGGCTTGCAAAAAAGGAGAACTCCGCTGATTTAATTGGTGGTTTGGATATTAAATCTCATGATAAAACTACAGCTAGTGTATTGCTTGATCTTTCAACAACAGCTCAAATCAACGATTCCCTAAAAATCGGACATAGAGTTTTAAATTCTTTATCTAAAGTAAATGGTTTAAAAAGTAGACGTGTTGAACAAGCTGGATTTGCAGTGCTTAAGGCTCCTGATATCCCATCAATCCTAATTGAAGTAGCTTTTATTTCTAATCTTCAAGAAGAAACCTTCTTGATGAATAATAGAAACCACCCTACCGTTGCTCAAGCAATTATGCGTGGACTTGATGACTACTTCGAAACCAATCCACCCCTTGCATACAAATCATAAATTATGTCTTCTCGCAGACAAATTCATCTTCTACCTGACAAATTAATAAGTCAAATTGCAGCTGGAGAAGTAATTGAAAGACCCTCTTCTGTGGTTAAGGAATTAGTAGAAAATGCTGTTGATGCACAATCCACAGAAATTGAAATTCGACTAGATGGTGGAGGTATTAGAAGGATATATATAAGGGATAATGGAACAGGTATTCCAAGGGAAGAATTACCTCTTGCTCTGACACGGCATGCAACAAGCAAAATTCGTGGTTTATCTGAACTCGAAACAGTTAAATCAATGGGCTTTAGGGGTGAAGCACTAGCCTCAATTGCCTCAATAGCACGTCTATCGATTGTATCTAGAACTGGAGACTCTAAGAATGCTTGGAAAATAGATGGCTCTTCTTTAGAGATTGCAGTAGCGAATGGCTCTCAGGGTACTACAGTTGAAGTGAATCAAATATTTGATGAAGTTCCCGCCCGAAGAAAATTTTTGAAAACAGAGGCAACAGAATTTGCACATTCTATAGATATTATTAAAAAAATTGCTTTAGCAAATCCAGATATAACGTTTAGAGTTTTTCATAATGATAAAGCCTATGCAAATTGGATTGCCTCCCCTTTTATTCATAGAATTAGAGAAGTTGTGGGAGCCGATTTCCTAAGTAAAGTTTTTAAAATTGATGAAAGCATCAATATTTGTAGATTTAGAGGATTAATAATAAAACCTTCTGAGGCTTCTAGTAAAAGTGATAAACAGTATATATTTGTTAATTCTAGATTTGTGCGTGATCGATCGCTAGCTCATGCTGTAAAAAACGCATACAGTGATGTTCTACATGGTGACAGACAACCATCATACATATTATTTGTAGATATAGACCCATCTTTGGTGGATGTAAATGTACACCCCGCAAAGAATGAAATAAGATTTAGAGATCAATCCACAATTTATTCTTTCGTTCAAAAATCTATAAAAGCAACACTAGCAAAGTCATCTGGTGTACAAGAGTCGATATATACCCCACAAGAAAATCATAATGCTAATTTCCCAAAAAAAATCACTCCACAATATACACCAACTCAAAAAAGCTTTGATTTACAAACTCTAGAATCATACACACCATTATTTATAAGTGAACCCCAACAAATAAAAAACGTAACTCCAAATAGTTTGGAGGATGAATTACCTATGGGCTTTGCGATTGGACAACTTCACGGTATATATATTCTTGCTCAAAACAAAAATGGGCTAATAATTGTCGATATGCACGCTGCACATGAGCGAGTGGTTTATGAAAAATTAAAAAATTTAGCTTCTCAAAAAAATATTGAAGTTCAGGAATTATTAATACCTATTGCTGTAAATATACCGGAGAAACAATTAAGTCTAATAGATGAATATTCAGAATTTTTGGAAAGTGTTGGTCTTTACATGAGGCAAACAGGTCCAAGTTCTGTAGCCGTAACTGCAGTTCCAAGTTTACTTAGTAAAGGCAATATCTCATTAATGGTTCAAGAAGTTTTTGAAGATCTTGAAAAGTATGGTGAATCCACAATTTTAGAAGAAAAAAGAAATCATATATTAGGCACAATGGCTTGCCATAATGCTTTCAGAGCTAATGATAATATCTCATTAACTGAAATGAACGCTCTTTTAAGGCAAATGGAGATTACAGACAGAGCAGACCTTTGTAATCATGGTCGTCCAACTTGGTATTCTTGGACTATCCAAGATTTGGATAAACTTTTTATGCGTGGTAAATAATGAAAATCCCATGCATTGTAGGACCTACCGCTACTGGAAAGTCCGATTCTGCACTTTATATTGCTGAAAAATATCCTATAGAAATTATTGTTATGGATTCAGCCACTATTTATAAGGGCATGGATATAGGTACAGCAAAGCCCAAAATAGAAGAACTAATTTGCCCTCACCACTTGTTGGATATCAGAGATCCGTCTGAAAGTTACAATGCCTCAGACTTTAGGAATGACACCTTAGGATTAATAAATCAAATAAGTGCTAGAAATCGAATTCCAGTAATTGTAGGTGGAACTATGATGTATTTCAAAGTTCTACGTGAAGGTTTACATGACTTGCCTACCTCCATACCTGAAATTCGAGCTCAAATTGAAAATAAAGCTCAAGAGTTAGGGTGGCCTGAGATCCACAAACAATTAGAAAACATTGATCCAGTCACAGCTTCTAGATTATCACCTAACGACAGTCAAAGGATTTCTAGGGCTTATGAGATATATTTAATTACTGGCAATACATTGTCTAATCTTATTTCAAAGAATAAGACAAAGACTGAAGAACATGAATATTTCACAATAAGTTTAGAAACACAAAATAGAGAAATATTGCATAAGAGGATTAAAGATAGATTTCTAAAAATGATGGATATGGGGTTTCTAAATGAAGTTAGAGCCCTTTATGATAGAGGTGATTTGAATGAGTCATTGCCATCAATAAGATGCGTGGGGTATAGCCAACTATGGTCTTATTTAGACGGAAAAATATGCTTGGAAGAAGCAATAGAGAAAGGCATAGCAGCTACTAGACAGTTAGCCAAACGGCAATTTACATGGCTAAGAAGTATTAAAGATAGAGAAATTATTGATTGCCTAAGCCTCCAAAAAAATCAGTTAGTATTGGAGGCTTTTGAAAGATTTTTAGGCGTAAATAACTTGAGACCCTGAAGAGCTTACAATTCTTCCAATTTGATGAACTAATTCTCCAGCATCAGAAAGAAAAGATGATATGGAAGTTGCATCTTTAGGATCGACAACCAATACAAAACCTATACCGCAATTAAAAACTCTAAACATCTCACTTTCTTCAACATTTCCCTGAGTTTGAAGCCATTTAAAAATCTCAGGTTTAGTCCATGAGTTTTTGTCAATCTGAGCGACTAAACCAGCTTTAAGGATTCTAGGAATATTTTCAGTTAGACCACCACCAGTGATGTGAGCCATACCTTTAATAGAAGGACCGAATTTTTTTATGGCTTCAAGAACTGGCTTAACGTAAATTCTAGTAGGTGCCATGATGTAATCAGCAAACGTTTTAGAAGAGTTCTCACCAAATTGATCCTCAGGTTTAATTCCCGAGATTTCAATAATTTTACGTATTAATGAGTACCCATTTGAGTGAGGTCCACTAGAACCAAGACCAATAATTAAGTCTCCCTCATTAATAGTTTCGCCTGTGATAATTTTATTTTTTTCTACTATGCCCACAGCAAAACCAGCTAAGTCATACTCTCCATCTGGATACATACCAGGCATCTCAGCGGTTTCACCTCCAATAAGTGCACAACCAGAAATCTTACATCCAGTCCCAACTCCACCTACAACTGAGGCAGCTACATCAACACTTAATTTTCCACACGCAAAATAATCAAGAAAATATAACGGCTCAGCACCCTGCACAAGAATATCATTTACGCTCATGGCCACTAAGTCAATGCCTACGGTATCGTGTCTATTCCACTCAAAGGCTAATCTAAGTTTTGTTCCTACACCATCAGTCCCTGAAACCAAGACAGGTTCTTTAAATCCACTAGGAATTTGGAAAAGACCGCCGAATCCACCGATTCCTGAAAGAACGCCCTCTCTATTAGTTTTAGCTGCTATAGGCTTAATTCGTTGAACTAATGACTCACCTGCGTCAATGTCGACGCCAGCATCGCGATAAGTAAGTGGTGTTCTAGTATGTGGCATAGGGAAAATCCAATAGAGTAAAATATGAATGCTCATATTTTATATTAAAAAGTCAACGCCTAAAATTCTATGTCTAATCAAATGCTTATAAATCAGGTTTTAATGAAACCTTCACTAACATTTGATAACTTCTATACAAACTCTAATGAAGAATTAGTCGAAATAATTAAAAATAAACTTCCGACATTGATTTTAATTTGGGGTGAGGAGGCAAGCGGTAAGTCTCATTTATTAAGTGCTATGAAAGAAAAATTTGGGGGTGAGTTTTTTAGCTCTAATACATTTCCAAGCACTTCTGCAGATATTAATACGGACTTAAAAAAATACTTTATTGATGATATAAATCTATTTAGCAATGCTCAACTGGATGTACTTTTTTACCTATTTACCAAACTTCAGATTGCAGGTTTGGGAGATAGAGACGTAAACATTGCCATCACAAGTAATTGCCCCCCTACACAACTAAAAATTAGAGAAGATTTAAGAAACCGTTTAGGATGGGGGCTTGTATACGAGATAAAAAGGCTACCCGATTCATTTGCACGTAAAGCTTTGATAGAGAGGGCAAAGGAAATGGGGTGGAATCTGCCAGAGGAAGTTTTAAGCTGGCTTTATTCTTACTATTCAAGAGACGCAAAATTTCTATTTAATCTTATTGATAATTTAGATCAAATATCTTTGACAGAAAAAAGAACTATAACGATACCTTTTGTTAAACGTGTAATAGAGGATATGGCATCTTCTAATATATAATTTTATTTTTGATTTTTCTACTTTCTATGAATTCTATATCAGCTAAGGTTGCTAGCTTTTTTGGGTTTCCCCAGTCGAAACTAAAAAAGTTACCCAAATCCGTCCACGGGATTGAGCACAGATTGGTTTCTAGAAATGCCATAAAAGTTTGCGAAGTTCTCAGAGACCATGGGTACCAGTCCTTTATTGTCGGAGGTGCTGTACGCGATCTCATGTTAGGTAAAGCACCTAAGGATTTCGATGTAGCCACAAATGCAACGCCCTTAGAAATTAAACCACTATTTCGAAGGGCGTTAATTATTGGGCGAAGATTTAAACTAGTTCATGTTGTGTTTGGACCCGAAATTATTGAAACTTCAACCTTTCGGACCTCAGGCTCTCAACCCGAAGATAACGATGGACGTATCTTATTCGATAATAATTATGGCACTATAGAAACTGATGTAGATCGTCGCGATTTCACTATAAATGCGTTGTATTATGATCCTATTAGTGAGACTGTTTATGATTTCCATAATGGGATAAAGGACATTAAAAATTTACAAATTCGCATGATTGGAGACCCAGAAAAAAGATATCGTGAGGATCCTGTGCGTATGTTGAGGGCTATTAGGTTTGCAGGAAAATTGGGAGCTAAGTTTGCTCCCAGCACGTATGAGCCAATTAAAAGACTTTCTCACTTAATTAGCAATGTTCCTGATTCTAGAATTTTTGATGAGACATATAAGCTTCTTACGTGTGGTGATTCTATATACTGCATTCAGCAATTAAGGCAACTGCAGTTGGATAAGGGGACATTGCCACTACTAGAAAAGATTCTGACACTTGAAAGTAGTGAAAAATTTTTAAGAATTGCTTTCGAACGTACAGATCAAAGAGTTAGATTAAATAAAAGTATCAATCCAAGCTACCTTTATGCCACTATT
Source organism: Taylorella equigenitalis ATCC 35865 (assembly GCF_000276685.1). Taxonomy (NCBI): domain Bacteria; kingdom Pseudomonadati; phylum Pseudomonadota; class Betaproteobacteria; order Burkholderiales; family Alcaligenaceae; genus Taylorella; species Taylorella equigenitalis. Next base: position 1,365,170 of record NC_018108.1, read on the forward strand.
TTATGGCCACTTGTTAAATCTCATTTCGACAATCTTATAAAAGAAAATCAGCAAAACGTTTTTTTTGCACTTCAAGAATCGATTTCCGAAGTCCTAGAAGAGCAGCTAAGTGTGTTGCAAATTCAAAAAAGGCATTTAGGTCCCATACGAGAAATCTGGATTATGCAGTACCGTTTGGATAATATGAAACCTAAGTCTTTTAAAGGTATTATGTCGAGCCCATACTTTAGGGCAGCGTGTGAGTTCATGCAGTTAAGAGCGGCAGCTAATCAGACTGATAGCGTAAAAGCTCAGTGGTGGATGGATTTGGCCGACGCTTCCGAAGAAGAACAAAAAATTATGATAGACACTCACATAAAAAGCATGAAAAACGATGTGAGTTCAACTAGAAAACCAAAACGACGCAAAAAGAAATCAAACACTATAAGTAGAAATGAGGTTCTCCAAAGTGCCTAAAGCATTTATTGGTTTAGGCTCTAATTTGGGAGATGAAATTAAGTTTTTACAAAAAGCCGTTCAAAGACTTATTTCTCATGACTCCATAACTCTATTAAAGACTTCAAGCGTATATAAAACAAGTCCAGTAGATAGCGAAGGTGACGATTACTTAAATGCAGTTATTTCTATTGATACTGAATTAAGCCCTAACGAATTGCTCAAATTAATGCAAACAATCGAATTTGATTTAGGAAGAGAGAGACCATATAAAAACGCTCCTCGAACGATAGATTTAGATTTGCTTTTATATGAAGAGTTTGTGCTTGAAACTCAATTTTTAACTCTACCTCATCCTCGTATGGCCATGAGAGCTTTTGTGCTTGTACCGTTGCGAGAGATTTCACCCTCAGAAAAAATTAACGGGGTTGCAATTGATTTTTATATCTCACAACTTCCCCCAAACCAAAAAATACATAAAACTAATTACAGTTTAAAGCCATAAATTTTATCTCCAAAAAACATATTCGCCTTATACCAACCTTCTTTAGAACCACAGTCAAAATGCCTGATTTTGATAGGAATGGCATGTACTTTTTCTGACTGTATAAGTTTTTCTATGGCATCTGTGAGCTGAATCTCTCCATTTTTTCCAACGACCGTTTGCTCAATACAAGAAAAAATTTTTGAATCCAATACATATCTTCCTAATACAGCTTGATTTGATGGAGCTCGTTCAGCAATTGGTTTCTCTACAATTCCATCTAAAACTGTAGCCTCTTCATCATCATTTTGAGTCCCAGAAATAACTCCATAATTATGAATGGATTCTGGGTTTACCTCATGTGTACCAATAACTGAGCATTCGAATTGCTCATAATGATTAATTAGTGTCTGCAAAGCCGATTCCTCGTGCGGTTGCGAATAGAACAAATCGTCTACTAAAACTACTGCGAACGAATCCTCCCCTATTACAGGTTTCGCTTTAAGTACAGCATGCCCAAGACCTATGGGAGAATGCTGTCTTATAAAAATGCAATTAACATTCGGAGGCACAATATCACGAACTTGACCTAATTCCTCGAGCTTTCCATCTGATTCAAGTTTATTTTCTAGAGGCAAATTTCTATCAAAATAATCTTCTATACTTTGTCTGTTACTGCCTACGATAAATATTAAATCCCTAATACCCGCATCCACAGCCTCTTTCACCGCATAATGAAGTAGTGGTTTATCGATAATTGGTAGCATTTCCTTTGGCAATGATTTCGTTATCGGCAAAAATCTAGTTCCAAATCCAAAAACTGGAAATACAGCTTTAGTTACTTTCTTACTCGATGTGCTCATGGTTATAAAGTTTATAATTAAGTAAAAATTACATAGCAAAACATGCCAAATTCACAAAATATTAGCACATCAAGATTTTCAAATCTGTGGGAAGAATTCCTAAGAATTTTTTTGCATTCAAAGTCATATACAAACACAGAAAATTTATTATTTTTTGAGGGCATACAGTTTGATTTCAATTATCAAATTTTCTCTCTAGACTTGTTGAAAAAATTTAACGATTTACTATTAGAAAGAGAATTTGATAGGAAACTAGAATGGCTTTTCGAACAACCCAAATCTACATTAATTGGTCTTGAATCTCCAAATTACCTAAAGTATAGAAATCCAGAAAATTCTAGACAAAATATTGCAATACTTACTCAAAAACTAAAAGAATTTAATCATATAGACACAATAATTCATATTGGTGTTGGTGGAAATTATTTAGGAGTAAAGCTGGTATACGAGACCTTCAAAACATCAACTTCAAAAAAAATAATTTTTGTTAGTTCCGCTCAAGATATTAATCAGGAAACCCTATTTAACCTAAATCCCAACACAACACTAGTAATAGTCGCTTCGAAATCATTTCATACCAAAGAAATAAATTCTGCATACCAAAGAATAAAAAAATGGATAGAAGCTTACGATTTAAAGCCTGTGCTTAATAACGTTTTAGCCATTACGAACAATATCCAAAGGGCAAAAGAATATGGAATTGAAAATCACATCCCACTAGAGTCATCCGTATTAGGTAGATTTTCATTATGGTCGCCTATTAGTATTACTTTAAATTTAGCTTTGGGCGAGGAGATATTGGTAGATTTATTTAAGGGTGCATCTTCTATGGATAGGCATTTTAGGGAAGTAGATTTGTTTCATAACATCCCTATCCGTATGGCAATGCATTCCATAGCTAACCAAAATGCTGCTGGATGCACTAGCAATACCATTGCCACTTATGATAGAAAAATATTAAATTTACCTAGTTATATTCAACAACTAAAAATGGAATCTTTGGGTAAGTCTGTTGATTTGAATGGGAAACATTGCCAATTACAAACTGAAGGAACATCAATATGTTTAAGCTGTCCCGAAGCTCATCACTCTTATTTTCAATGGCTTCATCAAGGGATGCACAAAACTTGCGTAGATTTTTTTATAGATGAAAGCGATTCCGATGCACTTGAGACCTTTCAGGTTCAGAAAGATTTTTTGTTCAACGGGACTGATACTAAATATTCTGACCCACATAAAAAATTAAATGGTGGAGTTTGTTCGACCACGATTTCATATAAGAAATTGTCTCCTGCCGTCCTCGGAGCTTTGATTTCTGCGTATGAGCACGAGACCTATATCAAATCAGTTTTTTGGAATATCAATCCATTTGACCAGTGGGGTGTAGACTTAATTAAAAAGGGTGATATTTAAATCACCCCTCTTATTATTTTTCCGATGTTGCAGAGAAATTTCTAGGTCTTAATATATCAGGCTTAAGAAATGGTTTAGATCCTGTATTAGAATGATTACCTAGCAATTTACCATCGACTTCAGTGCCATACTGCGTGTGCTTATGAAAAGTTTTTAGGAATTTCTCGCGAGTTTCTTTTACATCACCAGTGTATCGCGGGTCCTGTGGGCGTTCCTGTGAGTTGACGTATTGAGCTATATCCCAAGCATCTTGTTCACTTACAGAACCACCATGTCCAAACGGCATGTTATACCTGATAAAAGCTGCTAGAGTGAAATTACGAACTATACCAGCACCCCAGTTATACGAATTATCTCCCCACAAGGCAGGAAATACTACATGTTTACCTTGAACTACGCCCTGTCCATCTTCACCATGACATAATGCACAATTTTGTAGATACTTTTCCTTACCCTTTGCTAAATCAGATTTTTGAGTGGGCTCATTTAATTTAGGAAATCCCCTTCCATAAATCTTGACCCCAGGGTACATAGGAACGCCTTTTGCAAGCCACTGGTGATATGCGGTTATTGCGACCATATCATCACTTCCGTAATCAGGTGATTTTCCGTTCATAGAATATGAAAAGCATCCAGCAATACGCTCTTCAAAATTATTTACATGACCATTTTTACCTCTAAAGTCTGGCAATGTAACTATAGCTGGCCAAACTGGTCCCGCAAATGGTCTTCTTCCATCTGCCATATGACAGCTCGAACAGTTCATATTGTTAAATACATTTTTGCCTCGAAGCTGCTGAGTGTTTGTGAATAGGTCGTGACCTCTTTTAATGGCTTCTTTTAATTTAGGATGAAGGTCGCTAACTTCCAAATCTTCCATAGTTGGAGGAATATGAACAAACTCATCGTCTTTAGGTTCAGGAAAACCAGGAAGCATTTTTCTGAGATACTCTCTCTCCTCCTGTGTGAGTTCAGATCCCATCTTAGAAATCTTTTGAGCTACAACCTGTGACGTAGAAGTCAGAAAACATGCACTTAATAAAATGGTTAGTAATTTTCTAGTCATTTCATTTACTCCCCTGTTGTGCTGGTTGCGAAGCTAACCAAGCAGCCACTGCCCTTGTGTCATCTTCAGTTAGTGATTGAGCAACGGTTTTCATTAAATGTAATGTGTCGTTATTTCTAGTACCAGCCTTCCATGATTTAATCTGAGCAATAATGTATTCAGCTGTTTGTCCATTTATATTCGGAAAATTTGATCCAGTGCCATAAGCATCTAAGCCATGGCATCCCATACAGGGTGGTATGTTCCTATCCCAGTCACCTTCATATACTATCTTTTTCCCTTTTTTTAAGAGTGCTTCGTCAGCTTGTTTTGGTTCTTGTATAACTGGAAGTGATGTGATGTAGTTAAAAACGTCTTCTGCTTTTTGATTATCCAATAGCCCCGCCATGGGTTCCATAATAATACTTTGTCGAGATCGATTTTTAAACGATTCGATTTGATGTTTTAGGTAATTCTTATTTAAACCCGTAAGCCGAGGTCTTACCTCATCCTCAGACACAACAATACCTTGAAAACTTTCTCCATGACATGCCATACATACTTGTGCAGTTTCTTTACCCTTTTGAATCGAAGATTTCAAATCGGGGGCAGAATCTTGAGCAAATGATGTAGTTGGCAATGCTAGAAGAAAAAAACTAATAAAAAAAGTTTTTTTCATACACACCTCTCAAAAAACAAAACATAATTGATTTAAGTTTAAGAAATGTGGCAATGATTGAGATTTAGGGAAATTACGTATGAATGTCAACAGCAAGCGATTTATCTACAGTCCTAACCGCTTGCGGAGAATCACGAAAAGATAAAGACCATTATCTGAAATACTGTGATAAAGCACGAGCCAAAAAAGAAAAATGTAAAACAAAAATGTTTCAAGTAGCTATGAGTCAAATTACAGATGCGATGAAAAAACAACTAAAGATGTAGAGTGTGAAGTCACACAAAACGCTCTTATTAAAGCCCAGTAAAATGCACCTGTAAACAATGAAGCAATTCATTTATTGAAAGACTTATCTACGAATTTTGTGAATAAGTTCTATACTCTATTTTTTGCATCATGGTGGGCTTGCTGTCTTTCTCTTTTGCCAATAGCGATAGCTAGTTTCTTTTTGAATTGGGTTTTGACGTGGGTTGTACGTAAAAAACCGCCCTTATAAACTGTTAATGTTTAATGATTATGCTGTATTAATTTGGTTTTTTACCTAATCGACTACACTTTTTGCTTAATTTTTATATTAATGCTTGAACATTATGTTGATAAATGACATCAAAACAATAAGCAATAGGCAATGCTTGACTTTTAGACGGTGGTTGCTCAGAAGGAACTGAATACATAGGTGTATTGGCAATTGCCTTTTCTACAGCATTTTTCAGTGGCAAAATAACGGTCTCAAGATTGAACTCCATATTTCCCTCTGCAAGTGAATTTGCCCAAATATACCCTGCATTCTCTGGATTAATGTATTGAGAATAATCATCATGGCTGGGTTCACGATAGGTTAATCCATTAAATAAAGCATATGACCAGTGGCATTTTTCCAACCTATCTTAAATGCAATAATTCCTCGCTTATTTTTGATTTCACTATCAAAAAGTTTTGTAGTGTCTATAACACCTGACTTTCCAAGCATATTAGTAATATATGATTCCAATTCCCTGACTCTATATATAGAGTGTAATACGTCATTTACTTTTACAGTATGAGCACCAACTGAAGCAACAACGTTCAAGTTAATTGGCCATCCTCCCCGATTGAACGATATTTAACACCTTTAATACATTTTTGATGAGCTGAGAATTATCATCTAATAATGGATTTTATAGATTAGTTATTCAAATTTCTAATGAAAGTGATTAAGAGTGAAAATGTATGGAGATATTTGAAATGGTCGGGACAGTAGGATTCGAACCTACGACCCTCTGGTCCCAAACCAGATGCGCTACCAGGCTGCGCTATGCCCCGACGTCAAACACTAAGTGGCGGAAGCTGTGAGATTCGAACTCACGGAGGGCTACAAACCCTCGCCGGTTTTCAAGACCGGTGCATTCAACCGCTCTGCCAAGCTTCCGAAATAGACAAAAGTATAAGTTAACCAACCAAGAAACTCAATACGCTTATCTCTGGTGCACTCGGCCGGAATCGAACCGGCACGGACGTAATGTCCGAGAGATTTTAAGTCTCTTGTGTCTACCTATTTCACCACGAGTGCCTATGAAATAGTGAAGTTAATAAGTATAGCATAGACAATAAAATTAAATAACGAAATTTTTCTATTTGGACATTTATAAGAACTAAGTGTTACGTTCTTACCACTAAATTAATTCTAGTCTACAATATATAGGTCATCGCAAAGGTACATTTATGGTCCATTTTCACCCTGCTCCTAAACTTCAAAAATTTTGCACTCAGTGTGGATCTCCATTAGAAAGAATAATTCCACCAGGTGATAATCGTGAGCGTGATACCTGCCTTAAATGTGGAGCTGTGCATTATAAAAATCCATTGATTGTTTCTGGCACATTAACTTTACATGAAGGAAAAATACTTTTATGTCGCAGAGGAATTGAACCTCGGTACGGAAAGTGGACATTGCCAGCAGGGTTTATGGAGCTACATGAAAGTACAATGGATGGAGCAATTAGAGAAACTATGGAGGAAGCTTCAGCATCCATTAAAGTTAAGGGGCTACTTTCGATAGTTGACGTCCCGTACGTAAGTCAAGTGCATATGATGTACCTTGCGGATATGGAAAATGTATCCTTTAATCCATGTGAAGAAACCTTAGAGATTGGTTTTTTTAGTGAAGATGAAATTCCATGGAGTGAAATAGCTTTTGACACAGTATTAAAAACTTTGGAGTATTTCTTTTTACCTGAAACGCAAAAGTCCATATCTGAAGGCATTGTTCCAACTATAACTTTATCAATTCCATCGAATAATATTATTTCTTAATTATGAGTTTTAATCCATATCACTACGTTAGAAGATTCTTATTTAACATGAATGCAGAAGATGCGTCGGTTTGGACTCTAACTCAACTTAAAAAATATTCTAATAACCCTCTTTTAAGAAGATTTTTACAAAAATCCTATCCTCCATTAGAAGCTGAATTTATGGGCTTAAAAGTCAAAAACCCTGTTGGACTAGCTGCTGGTTTAGATAAAAATGGGGATTATATAGATGTCTTAGGTGGATTAGGATTTGGTTTTCTTGAGATAGGCACGGTAACTCCTAGAGCTCAAGCTGGAAACCCTAGACCTAGACTATATCGTTTACCAGAACATAGTGCACTGATAAACCGTATGGGGTTTAATAATAATGGTTTAGAGGCGTTCATTAATAACATTAAAAACTGTAGATTTCAAAAGAATGGTGGGGTGCTTGGACTTAATATTGGCAAAAATGCCGATACCCCCATCGAAGAAGCATCATCAGATTACTTAATTTGTTTAGAGGGTGTTTATCCATATGCTGATTACGTAAGCATAAACATTTCATCACCTAATACTAAAAACCTTCGAGACCTACAAAATTCTAGCTCCTTGGCTGAACTACTTAAAACCTTGCACGAGCGACGTCTAGAGCTTCAAAAAAGATTTCATAGATATGTTCCTATCGCCTTAAAAATCGCACCTGACCTTGAATATGAACAAATCGACGAAATTGCTGAATTAGTTATGAGTAATAATATTGAAGGTGTCATTGCCACAAATACAACGATCTCTAGATCTTCAATTTCGAGCCATGAATTTGCATCTCAAGCGGGTGGTCTTTCTGGTCCTATGCTTCATCAAATGTCAATTCGTGTAATTAAAAGATTGCGAAATTTACTAACTAGCGATAAGGCAATTATTGGGGTTGGCGGGATTCAATCAGGTGATGCAGCCAAGGAAACCATTGATGCTGGGGCGAATGCCATTCAAATTTATACAGGATTAATTTATCACGGACCTCAGCTAGTAGAAGAGTGTCTTAATGCACTTAGAAAATGATATTTACATCCCCTTTAAAACCGCAACTTCTTAAAATCTCTAATGCTTTAAAGTCCCACAGCACTGTAGTAGTTTGTTATTGTGCTTTATGGTGTAGGACTTGTGTTGAATTTTATGAGGCATTTAAAAATTTGAGCCACGAGCGAAAGGAACTTTTCTTATGGGTCGATATTGAAGACGACCCTGAGCTTTTGGATGATATAGATGTTGAAGATTTTCCAACTGTATTAATTCAACATAATGGTGAAAATTATTTTTTTGGAACAATATTACCCCATATACAACATTTAAATCGGCTGATAGATGCACAGGTAAAACCTAAGGAATTGGGTCCATCAGATTTAAATATTTTAATAAAAAATCTACTTCCTTCTTAGTAAAACTGGAATATTCTTATTTGAGATTTTAGTTTGACGCTCCTTCACTATTTCTATATCTGATTCCTCATCTTCATAGGGTTGATAGAAGAATTTATTTTTAGAATATTCTGCCTTAATAGATGCCAAACTTGTCTTCATATTGTGGCTCACACCATTTTTAAAAACATCAGGTATGCTTAAACTTAATTTTTGAAATTTCAATCCAGTCAAGGTCTCAATTTCACTCAAACTCTTACCCTCTTCTGAAGAACATAATGATATGGCAATGCCCTTTTTCCCAGCCCTTCCAGTACGCCCTATTCTGTGAACATAATCTTCTGACGTTGGAGGCAATTCATAATTAATTACAGCATCCACATCACTTATGTCTAAACCACGTGCAGCTACATCGGTAGCTACTAAGATATTACATTTTGAGCTTTTAAATAAATCCAAAGCTTTTGTCCTTTCTAATTGCGATTTATCTCCGTGCAAAGACTGAACAGCTAGATCATAATTATTTAAAAGACGCTCTAGATTCTTACAGGTTACTTTACGATTAGAAAAAATAATCACATTATTAAAAGCACGAGAAGTTAAGATATAAACAAGTGCAGCGTTTTTATCTGATTCACTTACACTATATACTTCTTGTTTAATTGTTGAGGCAGTTGAATTATTAGAAGCTACAGTAATCTCTACTGGATTATTTAAAAATTTCTGAGCTAATGAGCGAATATTCTCGCTAAAGGTAGCGGAGTATAAAAGGCTTTGTCTTGATTTTGGTAGGTTAGATAAAATTCTAAGCAGGTCGGGCATAAAACCCATATCAAGCATTCTATCGGCTTCATCCAAAACAAGAAATTCGACTTGCGTTAAATTAACAGTTCGCTGCTCAATATGGTCCAATAGCCGTCCAGGCGTTGCTATGACGATATCAGCACCTCTCATGAGTTCCTGCTTTTGTGAATTGATATCTACGCCTCCATATATAAGAGAACATTTCAGAGGTAATCCATCTGAGTACAAGTTCACATTTTTTGAAATTTGTTCCGCTAATTCTCTTGTGGGCGTTAAGACTAACATCCTAACTGGATGCTTTGCAGGTGACGTACTATAGTTTGCTTTAGGTATTAATCTATTTAATATTGGCAATGTAAAAGCCGCTGTTTTCCCTGTACCTGTTTGAGCAGCCCCCATAATATCACGCCCTTCAAGAATCGGCTCAAATGACAGAGCCTGAATGGGGGTCGCATATTCGTAACCTGTTTTAGAAATATTCTCCAATATTTTGGAATGAAAGCCAAAGTCTTTAAAATTTTTCTTATCCATTATTGGATCCTTTTGATGATCTGTGTAGCCATATTGCTAAAGCTGCTACGAATCCAAAGGACTCAATTACAGTTGCTGGCAACCACATGATAAGACCACCTAGAGCTTGGTCTTCTGTAGGGCTCACTGGCAATGCCCTTCCACACAAATCAAATAACGGAAATAAATCCCTATCAGCAGAACTTACCCAAACACCAGCAATAATCTGAGGAATCATAGAAATAACAGGGGAAATAACTCTGGTTAAATGTTTCATGGCCGCAGGCTTATGAGGTCTTCTATCTAAAATCATATGCCAATATAAAAAACCACTCACCACCACTGACCAATTCATAATTCGATACCAACTTTGGTCCAACATTGAATAAAATTGAATTGACGGAACTAACCATATCAAAACTAAAAAAACAAACATAAATGGAACAAAATATTTATTTGTTCCTAACCAATATAAAATGGATCCAAATTTAGAATCCCAAAATTTATAAATTTGCTTTCTAAAGTTAATAGGAAGTCCTGCCTTGAAAACTGGCAATGGGTAAGATGCCATAATAAAAATTGGAGCTAAATGGTGCAAAACCACATGCTGAGCTCTATGCACAAAAAACACCCTTTCTGCATAATAGTCTAAATGGGTATGAATAGCTAAATAGAGCATAATAAATCCAGACCAAAACAAAATTTTTCTTATAAGATTTACTTTTATTTTGTTTTGACCTTTTATGAAAAGGAAGGCTCCTATAAAGAAAAGCACTAGCAAAGTAGGAGAAAACTCCCATGGCGTTAGCCATTGCAATATACTTAAATTCATATTCAATCCATAAAAATCCAATTATTTTAAATGAAAATCGGTCAATGGGAATTAGGAAATAATATTTTCGTTGCACCTATGGCTGGTGTTACAGACAGACCATTTAGAAAACTTTGCAGAAAACTTGGTGCGGGTTATGCTGTGTCCGAAATGGCAGCTAGCAATCCACAATTATGGGACAGTATAAAAACTGCCAGAAGGCTTGACCATAAAGGTGAAGTAGAACCGATAGCTGTTCAATTATTAGGCGCTGATCCCGATATGATGGCTCAAGCTGCTCTATTTAACATCTCAAAAGGGGCTAGGATCATTGATATAAATTTGGGTTGCCCTGCAAAAAAAGTATGTAATGTCGCATGTGGATCTGCATTGATGCGGGATTTAGGTAAGGTTGAATCGATACTGAAATCTGTTATTAAGATTTGCAATCCATACGATGTTCCAGTCACACTAAAAACTAGAACAGGTTGGGATCGAGAACATAAAAATGCACTTGAAATTGCTATGCTTGCAGAATCTTTGGGTGTTAGTGCAATAACAATACACGGAAGAACCAGGGCTGACTTATATACTGGAGAAGCTGAATATGAAACCATTAAAACTGTAAAAGAAAACATTGCCATCCCTGTTATTGCAAATGGAGATATAGACTCTCCCCAGAAAGCTAAATATGTATTAGACTATACGGGAGCTGACGGACTAATGATTGGTAGGGCTGCTCAGGGGAATCCATGGATATTTAAAGAAATTAATCATTATTTGAAAAATAATAAAATTTTTCCCCAACCCACATTTAGCGAAATGCAAACGGTTATACTTGAACATCTTGAAGAACACTACGAATTTTATGGTGAGGTTTCTGGAGTCAAAACCGCTAGAAAGCACCTCTCTTGGTATTTGGCACCTTTCCCACAAGCACAAGATTTTGTTAAGTCACTTCTCCTTATAGAAACTACTAAATCTCAGTATAGAGCTGTAGATCAATGGTTCAACCAACAAATTAATAAATAAAATGACTGAAAGTTGTAACTCGATTCAGAAATCCTTACATCAAAATTTGGATAGATATTTCGCCTCCCTTGATGGGAACGATCCGTGTAATGTTTGGCATATGGTTATGTCCTCAGTGGAAAAATCACTTCTTGAAAAAATCATGGAGAAAACTGAAGGAAATCAATCTAAAGCCTCTCAAATACTTGGTATTAACAGAAGTACTTTAAGAAAAAAATTAATTACTTATAACTTATTAGATAATCAAAACTATGACTATTAAAACCGCTCTTTTATCTGTCTCAGATAAATCTGGGATAGTTGAATTTGCTAAATCTCTAAATTCTAGAGGTATAAAGTTATTATCAACTGGTGGCACAGCTAAATTGTTGACTGATTCGGGACTACCTGTAATTGAAGTTTCCGAGCACACTGGTTCCCCTGAAATTCTTGAGGGTAGAGTTAAAACTCTGCACCCAAAAATTCATGGCGGATTACTCGGACGAAGGGATAAAGAAGAACACATTGCCACCATGAAAGAACAAGGGATCGAGGCTATAGATTTATTAGTAGTAAATCTATATCCATTTAAAGATGCAATTTCTGATCCTAATTGCACTTTCGAAAATGCAATAGAAAATATTGATATTGGTGGTCCTGCCATGTTGCGTGCAGCAGCTAAAAATCACGGCAATCACGAAGGTGGTGTTACTGTAATCATCGATCCAAATGATTATGATGAGGTCTTGGATCAAATTGATAAGACTGGTGATACGACATATGCCTTGAGATTAAAATTAGCTTCTAAGGTTTATGCTCATACATCAGCTTATGACGGCATGATAGCCCAATATTTAACTAGTTTAGAGGAAACAGAACCTGTTGCTGATTCTGTTCCTAAAAAATTAGAGTGGCCTTCTACATTAAGTATTCAAGCGGAAATTGGGCAGATTCTTAGATATGGAGAAAATCCACATCAAAAAGCTGCTTTTTATAAGGATAAGGGGACGACTTTAAGCGGTCTTTTATCAGCATTTAAACAACTTCAAGGAAAAGAGCTTTCATACAACAATATTGCAGACTCAGATGCAGCATGGGAGTGCGTTAGACAATTTGAAGTTCCAGCATGCGTGATAGTTAAACACGCTAACCCATGTGGAGTTGCTATTGGGACTGATGCCTTAGATGCATACAAAAAAGCATTTAAAACCGATCCTACATCAGCATTTGGTGGGATAATTGCTTTCAATAGACCAGTGGATTTACCTGTTGCTGAAGAGGTAAGTAAGCAATTTATGGAAGTCTTGCTAGCTCCAGATTACCATCCAGAAGCTTTAGAATTCTTAAAAGCTAAGAAAAACGTGAGGGTACTAAAATTGCCACTTGGACATGCACAAAATCCATATAACGTTCTCAGAGTTGGTGGTGGATGGCTAGTTCAAACACCTGATACCTCAAAAGAAAATGAATCGCAATTTAAAGTAGTAACCAAAAATCACCCATCTGAAAAACAAATGGAGGATTTATTATTTGCATGGAAGGTTGCTAAGTTTGTTAAATCCAACACCATTGTGTTTTGCACTAATGGCATGACTATGGGTGTTGGTGCTGGTCAGATGAGTCGTTTAGATTCAGCTAGAATTGCATCAATTAAAGCTCAAGCTAATGGGCTTGATTTAAAAGGTACAGCCGCTGCATCTGATGCGTTCTTTCCGTTTAGAGATGCACTTGACGTTATTGTCTCACAAGGTGCTGACTGCATTATTCAGCCAGGCGGTAGCATTAGAGATGATGAAGTGATTGCCGCAGCTGATGAGCATGGGATAGCTATGGTATTTACAGGAACACGTCACTTTAGACACTAAAGAGGACGAGATTGCGGATTGTTGGCATAGATCCAGGGCTTAGATTTACTGGTTATGGCGTTATTGAAGCTTCCCAAAATGGACAGCTTCAATATGTCGCTAGCGGTACCATTGCCATCCCTACTGATTTACCATTATATAAACGATTAGTACACATTATGGAAGGTGTTCAAGAAGTTATAGAACACTTTAATCCAAAGACTTCTTGCATTGAAGAAGTTGTAGTTAATAAAAACGGTAAAACTACGCTTTTATTAGGTCAAGCTCGTGGGGCAGCTCTTGTGACCCTTGCAAATCTTGGTCTAGAGGTTTTCGAATACCCTGCCCTTCAAATAAAAAAATCTGTAAGTAGTAATGGGCGGGCCCCAAAAGAACAAGTTCGCCAGATGGTAAAGTATATTTTGAATCTGAATAACATGCCTTCTTCTGATGCTGCGGATGCACTTGCATGTGCAATAACCCATGCTCATATGATCCCAACACTCGATTTACTTAAGATGCGAGATTTAGACACAAGTCATACTGCTAGAATGAAAAGTGGTCGCATTAAATTCAAATAGAGGTTTTGATGATTAGTCGCTTAAAAGGAAAATTAATTTATAAATTTCCACCTACGGTATGTATTGATATCGGAGGTATCGCATACGATGTTGATGTATCTCTAACTTCATTTTATGAGCTACCAGAAGTTGGTCAGGAGGTTACTCTATTTACACATTTGGCAGTTAGAGAGGATGCACACACTTTGTATGGCTTCATTTCCGAGGATGAGCGTGCGACATTTAGAACGCTGATTAAGGTAAATGGTATAGGATTTAAAAGTGCTTTAGGCATTCTTTCTGGTATGTCTCCAGATGCACTTTATAATGCAATCGAAGAGCAGGATTCCTCTCAACTAGAACGTGTCCCAGGTATTGGAAAAAAAACTGCCGCTAGAATTATCTTGGAACTAAAAGGTAAACTTCCCGAAATAAGCACACTAAATAACACAACATCAAATTTAAAAAATCATAACGATGTCCTGATTGCCCTTCTAAATTTAGGATATTCAGAAAAACAAGCAAAGTTAGCTATCAGCACCCTACCAAAAGATATAGATGCTTCAGAGGGTGTTCGCATTGCACTTAGATCAATGGATAAATAAAAAATTTGAAGTACTTATTTAATTTTTTACGCATAGTTTGCGTATTTTTATTGACATCTGCATTGATTGCAGGTTGCGGACAAATATTAAGTAGATTTATTTTTATATCTCCTTCTGTTTGGACAGAAAGTTGGATAAGGTTTTCCATTATATGGTTGGTCTTTTGTGCATTGCCACTTGCTTTCGAGGACGGCAAAATGCTGAGGCTAAATTTTCTTAAATCATTAGTCTCTCAAAATGCAAGTAAAAGCATAAGCATAATTTCTATGACCATAAGTTTGTGCTTTCTTGTAGCATTGACAATCCTTGGTGTCATGATGTTTTTTAGAAGCCAAGAACAAATGCTTGCAGGTCTTGATATTTCAATATCATGGGCCTATCTTGCCATTCCAGTTGGATCATCCTTGTCTGCTTTAGCTTTGATAGATAACCTACTGAAATCACGTTTCAAGGAAATGTAATGCATTTAATGTTTGTCTCTATGCTTATATTTTTTGTGCTTACAGTACCTATAGATGTAGGCATCGGGTTTTCTGCTGTATTTGGATTAAAAATTGCAGATTTAAGTCCACTAGTTTTAGTCCAAAAATATTATGCATCTCTCGATAGTTTTCCACTAGCTACAATTCCATTTTTTATATTAACTGGTCAAATTATGCTTAGATCGGGCATTTCAGAAAGACTTATAGACTTTACTAAATGTCTTTTTGGCAATGTTCGAGGGGGCCTTGCGTGTACATGCATAATAACCAGTATGATTTTTGCCGCTATCGCTGGTTCAGGTGTAGCTACAACATTTGCGGTTGGTTCTATATTAATTCCTGCACTGGTGAAACGTGGATATTCAAGCGAATTTGCTACTTCACTTCAGGCTTGTGCTTCCGAACTGGGAGTTATTATTCCTCCCTCTGTTCCAATGATTTTGTATGCAGTATCTACACAGACAAATATTGTGGACTTATTTAGTGCTGGTTTTATTCCTGGAATTTTTATTGCTTTAATGCTATGCATATACTCCATTTGGTATGCCTCAAAAAAGAAAATAGATATTGCCGAATCAGAGTTTAAAGGTCAGCTCTTTGTCTATTTTAAAAAGGCATTTCTTGCACTTTTGCTTCCAATTATCGTTTTAGGAGGCATTTATGGGGGCATATTTACTCCCACAGAAGCATCGATAATTTCTGTTATATATTCACTTTTAATTGCCACTATTTATGGTGCAATTGATAAAAAACTTATATCCGAGTCATTTGTTCACACTGCTATTTCAACTTCTGTAATTTTGTTTTTAATAGCGAATGCTTCTGTATTAAGTTTTTTGATTAACTTCTCTGGAATCCCACAATCCTTAGGAATCTGGATCACAGAAACCTTTCAAGACAAAATTCAGTTTTTGTTAGCCCTAAATATTCTACTATTTGTAATCGGAATGTTTGTTGAAACATCAGCCTCTATAGTTGTATTAGGACCTCTACTTCTTCCTGTAGCTTTAAAATTTGGTATTGACCCCATTCACTTTGGACTGATAGTAGTTGTAAACCTTGCCCTAGGTATGATTACGCCTCCATTTGGTGTTAATTTGTTTGCTGCTTGCACTGTCTCTAACCTTCCAATTGAGAGAGTTATAAAATCACTTATACCTTTTGTTTTGCTATCATTTATTGCAGTACTAATTATTACTTATCTACCACTATAAATTGAGTTGTTATGCCCATAATTCCTGACAATATTCAGTCTCCAAATAATAGAGGCATTATCCAAAACGATATTGCTGATTCAAGAGAGGATTCATTTGAAAAGGCTCTTAGACCCAAAACTTTGGATGATTACAAAGGGCAGGATAAAGTTTGCCAGCAACTAGAGATATTTATTAAAGCTGCAAAAAATAGAGGCGAAGCCCTTGACCACGTTTTGCTATTTGGTCCTCCTGGACTAGGTAAGACTACTCTTGCACATATTATTGCGAACGAAATGGGTACTAAAATGCGTCAAACTTCAGGACCCGTTTTGGAAAAACCAGGTGATTTAGCAGCGATATTAACAAACCTCAATAAAAACGATGTGCTTTTTATCGACGAGATTCATAGGCTATCTCCAGTCGTAGAAGAAATTCTCTACCCAGCTTTAGAAGACTTTCAAATTGATATTATGATTGGCGATGGTCCAGCAGCACGAAGCATAAAAATTGATCTTCAACCATTTACTTTAGTGGGAGCCACAACTAGAGCTGGCATGCTGACAAATCCTCTACGAAATCGTTTCGGGATTATTTCTCGCTTAGAATTTTATTCAACAGAACATCTTGCTCATATTGTGACCCGCAGTGCAAGATTGCTTGGTGCAAATATAGAGGAAAAAGGTGCATTTGAAATTGCTCGACGATCACGTGGTACGCCTCGCATTGCCAACAGATTATTAAGACGTGTAAGAGATTTCGCTGATGTTAAAAACAATGGTTTGATTTCAGATGAAATTGCAGCCGAAGCTCTTGGTATGCTTGAAGTTGATCCTATCGGTCTTGATAATATGGATAGAAGGCTACTAGAAGCGATTCTCTTAAAATTTCAAGGTGGACCTGTGGGCGTAGATAATTTGGCTGCAGCTATAGGCGAAGAAAGTCACACGATTGAAGAGATAATTGAGCCTTATTTAATCCAGCACGGGTTTATTCAAAGAACTCCAAGAGGTCGTATGGCGACTATTCACGCTTGGAACCATTTTAATTTAAATCCTCCCGCAGAAAAGCAGATAGAGCAACTTTCTATATTGAACTCCGATTTAGGATTAGGTTTAAAATAGTTGGTATTAGTTTTAGTTAAATAAATAATTAACATGCATATTGGCATTGCTGGGGCAGGCTTAGTTGGACGACTACTCTCTTATCTTTTAACAAGTGAGGGGCATGATATCACTATTTTTGATGTTGCTGATAGTGAGTCAGATCCTAGGGCAGCAGGCTTTACTGCAGCTGGGATGTTGAGTCATATTGCCGAAATTGAAAGCGGTGATCGGGTAATTCTTGATTTGGGGTTGAGATCTTTAGAACTTTGGAAGGCTATTGTTCCTTCATTGAGTTCACCTGTGGAACTTCATTACTCTGGAGGTTTGATTCTTGCACATCAAGGCGACTATGGTGTAGCCAATCGACTCGTTTCCTTACTTCAAAAAAAGGCTCCTGCAGACCAGTCACCATTGCCACTAACTCTAGATGAATTGCATAAATTAGAGCCTGATGTTCATGGTGTTGCTCACGCATGGATGCTAAGAAATGAAGGTCATATACACACTAGGCAAGCTATGCAGGCTTTATATGCTTCATGTACAAATATTTATTGGCGGTGGCAAACGCCCGTAAAATCTTTGAGTACTCATAAGATTACAACCGAAAAAGGTGACACCTACGAGTTTGATTGGGTTTTTGATGCTAGGGGTGTTGGGGCTAGAGAGTTTAAACATCCAAACTCTCATTCCATCTCATGTAACAATGTAAGAGGCGTAAGAGGCGAAGTTATTTGGTTGCAGATTCCAGGATTAAGACTTTCACGACCTATACGATTGATACATCCTAGATATAGAGTTTATATTGTCCACAGACAACCTGATATTTTATTCGTAGGTGCAAGTGAAATAGAGTCCGAGGATAGAAGTCCAATTTCAGTCAGGACAATGGTCGAACTTTTGACAGCTGCCCACAGTGTATTGCCAGATATATCTGAAGCGAGAATAATTCACACAGAAACAAATCTTAGACCTGCAACTTTAGATAATTTACCTCGAATAGAGACTGAAGATGGTATTACACGAGTGAACGGACTTTTTAGACATGGATGGCTTATAGCTCCAGCAGTTGTAGAGGATGCATTAAAACCTCTACTTGGGAGAGATTACAGCATAATGGACACAATATCAAAAAAGAATGAAAATTAAAATTTTTTTAAATAATGATGTGCATCACATTGAGGAAGGTACATCACTTGAATCATTTTTAGCTTCTGAAATTTATTCTAAAAACGAGGGCGAAATAGCTCTTGCAAGTGCAGTAAATTCGACTTTTGTCCCTAAATCCCAAAGATCTGTATACATATTAAAAGAACTTGATCAGATAACAACCTTTACCCCTATAACTGGAGGGTGATATGGATAATTTCATACTTGGAGGAAAAGCTCTTAAAAGTAGATTTTTTTTAGGAACTGCTTTATATCCCTCTCCTAAAATATTATTGGATTCCCTCGCTGCTTCCGAAGCAGATGTAATAACGGTCTCCTTAAAAAGACAAATGGGAGATGGAACTTCTTTAAAAAATGAACAATCACTTTATTTTGAAGTGTTAAAACAAAGTAAAGCTACATTGCTCCCAAATACGGCTGGATGCAAAACTGCACATGATGCAATTAATGTGGCAATGATGGCACGAGAGGTCTTCGAAACAAATTGGATAAAACTTGAAGTTATTGGTGATGATTACACACTACAACCCGATATGTTTGAGCTTGTCAAAGCTGCTGAAAATCTTGTGCACGAGGGGTTTGAGGTGTTCCCTTATTGCACTGATGATTTAGTCACATGTCAAAGATTGCTTGATGTTGGTTGCAAAGTATTAATGCCATGGGGAGCCCCTATTGGCTCAGGGCAAGGGTTGATTAACACTTTTGCTCTACGAATATTAAGGGCTCGATTACCTGAAGCATTTCTAGTAATTGATGCTGGCATTGGTTCCCCAAAAGATGCTACTCACGCTATGGAATTGGGTTTTGATGCGGTTCTTTTAAATTCCGCAGTATCTCAATCACATGACCCCGTTAAAATGGCTAGAGCTTTTAAATTAGCTATCGAAGCTGGTAGGTTAGGTTATGAGGCAGGTGTCATGTCCCAGCAAGACATGGCAGTACCAAGTACTCAAGTAAGTGGACGCCCTTTTAGTTTGTAGGGATTAGAGAGTAAAGCTTGTGAGCCTTTCATAAGGCTTATTTTGTATTTATCCTGTTCGATTTCAGACATATCAAGCACAGCAACTTGCTCTTTTAAGCCCTTAATGTGATTTAATAACTCACTATTTACAGAAGCTCCACCGCCTGCCCTAGCCTTACCGCCTCGTCCAGTTGGAGAGGCTAACCCTGAACCATATATTCTTTTGATTGCTTTTTCCAGTCTTCGTCGTTGGGACACCCTAAAAATATTTAGAACAAATTTCGAATAATTCCTTTTGTTCTTTATCCATTTCTAATAATACTTTTTGCTCTAGTTTTTGGTCAGGTAGCATTATTGTGATTTGATACATATTCTGAGCGAGTTCAGAAGCACGAGTTGTGGAAATCTTTGATTTTTCTTTGTCTAAGGCATATTCTAAGGTTTTTAAAATTGAATATGCAGCAAATACTATGCTTATATGAGCTCTAATCCTGCTCTCGTTCCTATGATATGTTGGGCGAATTTTTAAATCAGTCTTTGACATTCTGAACGCACGCTTAATTTGCCAAAGTTGACCATAATGCTCCAGTAACTCACTGTCGGTAAGTTTAGTGTTGCTTCTATAGCCTTTCATCTGTTTTGTTAAAGCTCTTTACATCACCATCAGCCCATCTTTGGCTCAGTATCTTATTTTGAATCGATTTGATCTCGTTTTTAATCCTTGCACCAATTATGTACTCATAATCGTTTGCCATCAGATATTCAATATTCTTATTTGATAGTAAGCCACTACTATTGGTTTACCAATGCCAAATTTCTTACTCATGGCTTCTATAAACGGTATCAGTGTATTGCCCTCATAAGTTTTTCCTTCGTAAATGTCATACCCAATTGCAAACCCATTACAAGAGACCATTAATCCAAGATAAATTTGTGGATGTGTGTGTTTTCCTACTTTTGAAAACCCTGTCCTGCGAAGGTCATCTTCATCTTCTGACTCAAAGTGTAAAGTGGTCATGTCGTAAAACACAACGGATATCTTGCCTCCAACCATTCGTTGTGTGTGATTAAACGCAATTTGCTCAACCTCATCTTTGTACTTGCTCTCTAGCTTATCTAAAAAACGGTAAATTACATTCACATCTATATCAATATTCTGATATCTATGAAGGTAATCTGTGGTCTTCAGTTTGCTTAAAGGAAATGAGAGTCTTGATATGACCATATGTCTGAACATCTTTTCCTTAATACGATTAAATCCAATGTAGTCGTATATCTTGCCAAATATTAACTCTGGTCCAATGGTTTGAATATTGCTATTTGAGAGGCTTGATATTGTGTTAATTAGAGCCTCATCTTCAGCTGACTTAAACAATGAGTATTGCTACTTAATGTCATCCATCATCAGCTGAGCTTTAAGTTTTAACTCTTCAATTTTGTGCAACTCGGTGGCACAACCGACTGATTTTAGTACCTGATACTTACCAGAATGCTTGCTAACTATTTGAATACTAACGCTTCCTGATTTATTCTTCTTAGCTCTAACAAACATTAATAAAAACTTGAGACACCCAAACGGAGCCCTGATTTTAACCTAACTTATTGATTTTTATGAGTTTAGGTTGGGTGTCCCAAAAAAACCGACGAAGACAGGAAAAAGTTAAGAGTAATGTTGCCTTCTTCACGTGAACCTGCTTCATAATCTTTGCCATCTGAGCATATAGTAGATACATCTTCCTGTTCAGTTGAAGCACCTGACTTTTGAATAGATTTAGTAGGGCAGAAGTTAGCAGAAAACACTACTTTCTGAACGGTGCCATTTTTAAGAGTCTTACCTTCCCAATCTGCATGGAGGCTGGGAGCAATTAGAAATGGTACAGAAATATGCTCATTTATCTAAGAGTCATCTGGCTCAATATGCTAAGGCATCTGAGATATCTACGTCACGAATTTGTCACGGTACTATTTTTAAAGTAGTTTAAAGGAGAAAGATGATGAAGCTAACTTATTGAATTCAAAGAGGAATTAGTGGTGGGTTGGCCGGGATTCGAACCCGGGACCAACGGATTAAAAGTCCGCTGCTCTACCGACTGAGCTACCAACCCTATGCTGAATCAGCAAAAGAAAATAATTATATGCTTATTAGTCTATGATGTCAATAGTCTCTTGTGGCTCAAAGTGTACGTCAGGAGGAAAGAAAAAATTATAAAGCCCAATTTTTTTGAGTAGTTTTAATAACCTAGGATGTCTAACAAGCCAAATATGCACAACAAAACCAGTAAAAGTTCTATAGTTTGGTGTAATCCTATAAATCGTATCGCAACTTATATCTGTTGTATTAACACCTTCTGCATTCTCAGTGTAAAAATATTTGAACCCTTTTTTCTTTGCCACTTCCAAATACGATGGTTCAAAGTAACCATTAGGCCAAGCTAAATGTTCACAATTTATACCCAAATTATTTTTTAAAACTGAATTACTAAGCTCAAGTTCTTTTTCGAGCATAGATAAACGACCATCAGTGTTTAACTGCTGATCCCATCTAGTAGCGGAATGACCATTGCTTTCAATAGAAATCAAACCCGAGTCACGTAAAAAGGTCAACTCATTCCAATTCATCATCACATTTTCTGGATGACCAGAATTAATAATTGCCTTACATTTTGCATTTGGGGGGCAATACGGCAGTATCTCATCAGAGCGGTAATGTGTACGAATATTGCCATCACGAATAAGACCTGTGTATACAAAAAAATTCGCTTTAGTTTTAAATTTTTCTAAAATAGGATAAGCGTAAACATAGTTATCCAAAAATCCATGATCAAATGTAATCATGATGGATTTTCTAGGGAGAGTTGCACCTTTAATAAAATTCGCAAACTCCTTAGAGGATATAGTGTTAAAGCCCCTCTTCTTAAGGTAACACATTTGTTTTGCAAATATTCTCGGAGGGCAATTTTCCTCCCCTCCATTCGGAGTAACATGCGTATACCTCAATACAGGTATAACTTTAGCTTTTCTCATGTAAAATCTTAGCGAGCAGGTGATATTCGAACTTCAGCCCCGCGTCTTTTTATAACGAGCCCTTGAGATGGATGAATCTTGAGCCCTTCAAAACCCTTGATATAGCTTGATCCCTGCATCTGCATGATTCTAATTTTATTTCTAATAACTTGAGGATTATGTACCGGCATCCCGAAGAGCCAAACTTCGTCTAGCACCTTTGCAGAATTAAAATCCGAAAGACGTCTCAAATCTGGACCTAAGCAAAGCATGTGCCCATCCCTACCAAAAAGCGGAATGGAATCATTGGTACAGTGATACTGCAGTATCTGTCCTCCCTCGTATTTAATACCCGTATTAACATCCCACCAATTTTCCCCTTCAGGTAAATAAATCTCCACCTCGTCCGAGTCATCAAATATAGGTGCTACTAACAACGCAGCCCCAAACATAAACTGATTTTGATACTCATGAGATTCGTAATCTTCAGGAAATGCCAATTGCATGATACGTTGAACAGGTAAACCTGTACGAGCAGAATCTTCGATAATTCCCAGATAATATGGAAGCAATTTATAGTACCAATTCATCAAAGTTTTAAGCTTATCCTGAACCTCACTTGATAAATTCGTAGGGAGATATTGATCCTCTCCTATAAAGGCAAAACCGCCACTAAATAATGAGTATGAAGCGGTCCTTAACACTAAATTTTCGTTTTGATTTTGTGTTTTTATTCTAAATCTATGGCGTTCAGCAACAATACCACTTACTTGGGTGGCAATATGTCTTTTATGGAGAGCCAACAAATCTTCGAAACTTTCAATCTCCATATCAACAGTAAGCCCTAATGATCTAGAACTATTAGTTATGAATTTAGTTCTGTCTATATATACTTCACTAGGAGATTTATTTTTAGCTTGAGCTTGAGCAAGAGAGTGCTCTAATAAAGCATAATAGGATGAAGGCAATTCTGGCAATGAATAATCCTCACAGTTATAACTCAAAGAAACTTCAATACCAGCTATAATTTGTTGAACTCTATCCTGCCAAAATTTATAAGCATCCTTATTAAATAGATTAAGCAATACGTATTCATTAGAATCGACTTCAAAGGTCAAAGCCTCTCCATCTTCACCTTTCATAAGCCAAGATTTAGATCTCAAATTGCTAAAAAGCTCTGAACCTTTTAAAAATGCTGGAAATGCAGGCAGTGACAAGTGTTTACGATTTCTATCTAATACTGATTTAAGCTGATTAGTTCTACCAACTCTATCCTCATCCAAATCAAAATTAGGTTTATCACTCTCAAAAACAAAAATTGATGGACATGAAAGCTTAATCGTATCTAAGCTATATCCATTATCCGAAAACTTACGACTGTAATTTAAAAACTCATTAAGAGTTGATGATTTAGTCTGAACCAACCAATTACCTGAGCTAAGTAAAGGAATCCCATAAGCCCTACCTACCACAGCATTGTACTGATTAAACAACTCTTCAGTAGCACCTAAAAATACAAATAAATCCAAGCAGTCATTAGAAAACGTTAATTTATACCCTTCATTAAAAGTATAGCTTACAGGATAAACAGTAGAAGCGTAAGTAGCCCAACCTGACGGACTCCATGCAAATGGCAAAGAACCCTCTACAATTTCGTTATGTTCAATGTTTGGTCTAATACAATTAAGGCCATATATTTCATCCTCACTGGTGTCAAAGGATAAAGTCCACCTACTATCGTTAAGACTTAATGAGTCTACAGAAGTTGAAAGCTTAAGAGCATCATCCATGTAGAACTTAAGTTCAAAGGGACTCGAATAAATCTCAATAAGTTTATTCTGATATGACAATCTCCAGTTTTTACCAGGCTTAATTGTTTTAAAATCGATTTCAGCAGTTGTAAATAAATCCGACAAGAGCAATTCAGGTCCAACTGATTTAATTTCAGTACCCTTTGACTTGATGGGATTTATAAGCAACCTAAAAGCCCCGAAAGCAGACATCTCAATTCGGAAATTGTAGGTTTTAGATACAGTAAACTCACAGAATTCTACTGGGCCGCTTATTGATGTTGAGCTTAATTCTATATGCTTGATTGTAGTCACAGGCTTGAATTCTTAAAATGGTAGTCCTATATTTTAAACCAAACGTCCAGTTTAAGTGCTATCTGGAGCCATTATCCTCAATAAATCTCTAGAGAGAGGAGAAGGTTCCAATCCAATTTCAGCTCCAATTATTTCTGCCCCTAGGCTTGCCCATGTCATTCCATGAGAACCGTATGCACAGGCTAAAAAAACATTAGTGTCTTTAAGCCGTCCTATTAAAGGAGTTCTTCCGTTGACTACTGCCCTAACACATGCATGCCCCTTTAAGCCCTGTAACCTTACAAGATCCTCAGCATCAAAATCAAATTCTATAGGTATTTTAGAAAGTATGCTCTGATGCCCTTCTAAACTAACTTCTGGATTTAAATCATTATGCTTATAAGTCGACCCCATAACACAATATCCTCCCATTTCAGGAAGGAAATATCCCAAACCACCTATAACACATTTTGGTCCACCACTAACAAGTTCTGCTGGAACCCTTAATGTTTGCCCACTTAGAGCATGAAGGGTAGCAAATTTTGAAACCCTTTGAACACATTGACCAGACTTAAGTTTAACAGTATCTAAACCACTGGTAGCTAAGATTTCAGGGGTTTTTATAGCGGAGGCAATAACAACGTAATCATACCCTTCAAAGAAATCATTATCTTCAGTTTTTAGTCTAATTTTTGGGCATGATGCATCAATAGATAAAATTCGATTTGTGAATTTATTTATACCCTCTAAATCCGTTAAAAGTTTTATTATTTTTAATGGCGATATCTGCATCCCAAAAGGTAAAAAAACCGCATCCCTATTTATATTGAATCCAGAGATAGATGTCGCTTCTTCTGCAGTAACCCTCCTAATCCATTCATCAGGAAAATTTAGCATCTCAACAGCTTGGGCCAATGATTTAGCATAACCTTTGTCCCTATCAACTTCAAGCGTTCCGCAAGGATTCAAAGCCTGTCCGAAGTAGCATTGCCACCTTGTGCGAGCTCTAAGTACACCAGCACGTGATATTCTTGATTTGGGGCTATCATCTGCTGTAATCACTGGTGTAATCGCACCTGCAGATGTTTCGAAAACCTCACCTGTAGGCATATCATTAAATTTAGGATCAAATAAATCAACCTTGTGTCCTTTTTTAGATAGTAGGTTGGCAATGCTTGCTCCCGCAATACCAGCCCCGATAACCGCAATATTACTAGGTTGGGCTTGTATACATTTATGTTTTATATGTGGATTAGATAGCTGGTAGAGATTCAGTTCGCTGTTCCTATGAACTATTTTAAACTGCTTAAAAGATGCAATTTCTTCTAAAGTTGACACTTGAGATGGTGTGTACACATAGATATTTGAAACTGCTAACCTCATCATGTTTTTACATGGTTCGTCTACTATAAACACATCTATCTCGGCTTGTAAACTATCCCATCCATACTCATCATAAACAATATGAACTACCAATTTGAAATTAAGAATATCTATGCGATTTATTCCTGACATAGGTAGTGGCCAAGCATTTTTAAGGACGTGGGAACTGTTAGAAGGCTTGAAAAAAATATTTTTTGTTGGCGAAAGAAGGATAATATGAAGCGATTTTTCAAAACTAACGTTAAAATTTAAAACTTTTTTAAATTCTTGAATTAAGGCTCCTGATACCTCCTCCCAAGATGTAGATTTAATAGCGACGACAGTTGGACCCTGTTTTTGTTGATATATTTTTAAAATTTTTTTTAAAAATTCGGGTAGATTTACAAACATGCTATTCGTCCAAGAGGTGCTATAATCCAAGCTATATTGAGAGCGTAGCCTATATTTTACTATGGACTTTTCAAATCAAAATCCACAAGATGCTCAAGCTTTAGACCCATCCAAATCTAAGCGTTTGGACACGGAAGAGGCTCAGCTTGCTCTCGAGCATGTAAAACTTCTTTTACGTAAGCATTATTTAGTTGAAAATCTAGTTCACAATCAGGAAAGCGACCCTGATGATCGTAAAGAGCTAGTAGAAAACCTTGTAAAAAAACAGCATGACGTAGAGTTACAGAATTTTCTTAATCCACTTCATCCTGTTGATATTGCCTACATACTAGATTCTCTTCCTCACTCTGATAGACTGCATGTTTGGAATCTTGTCCACGCCATGCATGATGGTGAGGTGTTACTTGAAGTAAGTGATAGGGTCAGAGAAGACCTTATTGCCAGCATGAACGATGAGGATTTGCTGGCTGCTACAGAAAATCTTGACACCGACGAATTAGCCGATCTAGCTCCAGATTTACCTCCATCTGTTGTTGCTGAGGTTCAAAAGGGATTGACGGACAAGGAGCGAAATCAACTTATTGCAGCTCTTGGATACAAGGAAGGTACTGTCGGTGCAATTATGGACTTCGAGATGTTACGTGTCAGAGAGGACGTGACTTTGGAAGTTGTATTGCGTTATTTGCGTCAATTAAAATCATTGCCAGACCATACTGATAAGCTTTTTGTTATTGATAACGATGAGCATTTGCTAGGTGTCTTATCAATCTCAGATCTTCTTTTAAATCAGCCGACTGAGATTGTTAAAAATGTTATGCGTACAAACGTATTTTCTCTTAACCCAGAAGAGGACGATACGGTGGCCACCTCTGCGTTTGAGCGTTATGATTTGGTCTCAGCTCCCGTGTTAGATAACGAAAATAGACTTATTGCTCGTGTAACTATTAATGACGTTCTTGATGTAATCCAAGAGGATACGCAAGAGATGCAACTTGCTTCTGCAGGTCTATCGGAAGAGGATACATTCTCATCAATTGGTCAAGCGGTAGTAAACAGGACACCTTGGCTACTTATTAATTTATGTACAGCTTCTGTAGCTACTTTTATCGCTTCCTTGTTTGAGGACACTGTTAGCGAAATTGTTATATTGGCTTTTCTGATGTCCATTGTGGCTGGTATAGGTGGCAATTCAGGAAATCAGACACTAACTCTTGTGATTCGTGCTTTATCAATGGGTAGAATCCAATCAAAACATATGTTTAGATTAATACGGCGTGAGGCTTTGGTTACGCTTCTTGTGGGTTTACTTGGAAGCATCATAGCTTCTGGTTTTGCGTGGGCCATATCTGGATCTTATGAAATTGCACTTGTTATGGTCATAGCGATGGTTTTGAATATGCTTATTGGTGCCTGCCTTGGAGTAATTATCCCTATGGTACGAGACAGGTTTAATAAAGATCCTGCCATGGGTTCATCAGTTCTTTTAACATTTTTCACAGATGCTTTGGGATTTTTTATATTCCTTGGATTAGCGAGCATCTTTTTGCTTTGAAAGCCTATCCGCTATATAGCAAGGATCAAATAAAGCTATCAACTTTAAATAACCCTAGATTTCTCTAGGGTTATTTCATTATTATGATAGTTTCCCGTGGCAATGCTTGTATTTTTTTCCGCTTCCACATGGACACGGATCATTTCTTCCGACATTAGCGAATTTCTTATGATTTTCAACTTCACTTGCGGCATTATCCTCTGCTAAAGCTTCGTCTTGATCAGCATGGTGATAGTTCATATGTTCAGCTTGTGATTTAGCTGCTTCTATCTGCTGTGCCTCAGCCTCATCTACCTCTTGAGGAGACTGAATCTGAACTGTTAAGAGGATTTTAGACACCTCATTGCGAACACGCTCAAGCATATATTTAAATAATTGGAAGGCTTCTCGCTTATATTCCTGCTTAGGATCTTTTTGAGCATACCCTCTAAGATGAATACCCTGACGTAAGTGATCAAGAGCAGCTAAATGCTCCCTCCAACATGTATCCAACCTACTAAGAATTATTGCTCGCTCAAATTGGTTCCAAGATTCATCACCAACTAAAGCAACTTTTTCTTCATAGATTCTGTTAGCTTCATTAAGCACCATCTGCAAAATATCATCATCATCGATATTATCGTTATTAGCTACAGCTGATTTAATATCAAGATTAATTCCCCATTCAGAACTTAGACTTGTCTGAAGTGAATCTATATCCCATTGCTCTTCAACAGTGTCTGCTGGAACATAAATTTGAACAAAATCCCTAAGAGCATTAGCCCTAAGTTCATCAACCATATCTCTAATAGATTCTTCTTCTAGAACTTCATTTCTTTGACCGTAAAGCACTCTTCTCTGATCATTGGCAACATTATCAAATTCCAACAAATGCTTACGAATATCAAAATTTCGCCCCTCAACCTTTCTTTGAGCTGATTCAATTGATCGTGAAACCATCTTAGCTTCAATAGGTTCACCAGGTGTGCCAAGTTTCTCCATAATTGTGCGCACGCGACCACCCGCAAATATACGTAGTAGATTATCGTCTAAAGACAGATAAAATCTAGAGGACCCTTTATCGCCCTGACGTCCCGCACGTCCACGAAGTTGATTATCAATACGACGTGATTCATGTCTTTCTGTTCCAATAATCCTCAAACCACCAGCACTTTTGACTTTCTCATTTTCAAGTTTCCATGCTTCTTTTTCTTTAATGATTTGTTCTTGTTTCTGAGCTTCAGTAAGTGATTCATTGACTTGAATAGCGTTTATTTTTTTGGCAATATTTCCGCCTAAAACAATATCCGTACCACGCCCTGCCATATTTGTGGCAATAGTTATCTTTCCTGGTTTACCAGCCTCAGCGATAATATCAGCTTCTCTCGCATGCTGTTTAGCATTCAGTACATCGTGAGGTAGACCTACTTTATTTAAAAGCGCAGATAGAAATTCAGAGCTTTCGATACTTGTTGTACCAACTAGGACTGGTTGCTTTCTATCATAACAATCTTTTATATCCCTAATAATTGCATCATATTTTTCTTGTGCTGATAGGAATATTTGATCGTTCTGATCCTCCCTAATCATAGGGAGATTTGTAGGAATAATAACGGTTTCGAGACCATAAATTTCTTGGAACTCATAGGCTTCAGTATCTGCTGTACCAGTCATACCAGCCAGTTTGCTATACATTCTGAAATAGTTTTGGAATGTAATTGAGGCCATAGTCTGATTTTCATTTTGGATAGGTACGCCTTCTTTTGCTTCAACCGCTTGATGTAAACCATCAGACCATCTACGACCAGTCATAAAACGGCCAGTAAACTCATCCACAATTACAACTTCTCCATCTTTTACAACATAATGCTGATCCTTATGGAAAAGGTTATGTGCTCTTAAAGCCGCCATAAGGTGATGCATTAATGTTATATATCTTGGGTCATATAAAGATTCCCCTTCTGGCAAGATTCCTAACTGAGATAGAATTTCTTCAGCATGCTCATGACCTGCTTCTGAAAGGTGGATTTGTTGAGATTTTTCGTCAACCCAAAAATCACCTTCTGGTTCAGGTTCTTGTGGTTTAGGCTCCTCTTTCATACGAATTAATTTTTTAGGAACCTCATTCATCTGAACGTATAAAGCGGTATTATCCTCAGCTTGTCCAGAAATAATTAGTGGGGTACGAGCCTCATCGATAAGAATGGAGTCAACCTCATCGACTATCGCATAATTAAGCTTTCTTTGCCTTTTATCGGAAAGATGATACTCCATGTTATCGCGTAGGTAGTCAAATCCGTACTCATTATTAGTACCGTAGGTAATATCTGCCCTGTAAGCCTCATATTTTTCAGTTGGATCCTGATCAGGAACCACAACACCAACTGATAAACCTAAAAAGTTGAAAAGCACCTTATTAGTTTCTGCATCCCTTCTAGCAAGGTAATCATTTACCGTTACAACGTGGACACCCTCACCCGTTAAAGCATTTAAGTACACTGGCAATGTGGACATTAAGGTTTTACCTTCACCAGTACGCATCTCTGCAATTTTGCCGTTATGCAAAACAATACCGCCAATTAACTGAACGTCAAAGTGTCGCATCCCTAATGTCCTGACAGAGGCCTCTCTCACAACCGCAAATGCCTCTGGCAATAAAGAATCTAAACTTGTGCCACTTTCTAATCTATCTTTAAATTCAGTGGTTTTATTTTTAAGTTCATCATCCGAAAGAGCCTGCATAGCAGGTTCAAGACTGTTAATTTTTGTGACTATTTTTTTATATTGTTTAAGAAGGCGATCATTTCTAGAGCCAACTAACTTTTTAAGAATTGAAATCATTGTGGGAATTTTTTAAATACACTAAAACGTATATATGGTCAAAAATGCGTTTATAAAGTGAAATTTTAACCGAATTTATTTAAAGTCAAAAAAGGGATGGACTAATATGTCCTAGAGTTTATAGATGAATTTTTCATTTTACCCTGTGCAGATACTCGTTTGATGCCTGCAGTGTTATATGCATTTTGGGTTACAAAATTGTTTATCTTGTATTCGTGTCCTATAAATTCTAACGGATCTAAAGGCACATCATTTATCCTGACTTCAAAATGAAGGTGCGAGCCAGTTGAACCGCCTGAATTACCAATCTGAGCAATAACATCCCTTGGACTTACAATTTGACCTACTTCTACTTGAACCTTTGAGAGGTGAGCATAACGGGTTGTAATGTGATTACCGTGATCAATATCTAATGTCAAACCGTAGCCAGCCCTCTCTCCAACAAAACTTACTAAACCTGCTCCAGGGGCTATTATAGGCGTCCCTATAGGACCAGCCAAATCAATTCCTGAATGAAGTTTTAATTCTCCAGTAATAGGATGCATACGCATGCCAAACCCTGAAGATACGTGAGTTTCTGATAGCGATACTGGAATAATGGTTGGGATTCTTTGTAAGTTTGCTGAATCTACTTGAGTGAAAAATTCCATAACCTTAAGTTTATCTTCTTGAAGGCTAATTCTTTTAAGAAGTTTATCAATCTGACGACCTATCTGTTCAGCTGATTCACGAGGTTCCTTTATAGAATTTCTTTTATCGAAAGAGTTATCGTTTTTTTGACCAGATGCATCTAAATTAATATTTTGAAGCCCCTCTTCCTGAGCAATCCTATGACTTAGAAATTCAATTTTTGCAAGTTTTACTTTTATATCGGATAGTTGACTTGTAAGCTCATCTAATGCGTAGGCAATGACTTCCAATTCATTAGTTCTTTTTTTCTTTTCGACTATGGTTTGCGTTTCAACTATTTCATGAGAACCGAATTTTCTTTCTAATAAAACACCTGATAACACAGCAACCATAAGCGATACAAACACTAGGCTAAGTTGTATAATCTGCTTAACCTGATGTTTTTTTCGTCTTGGAGATTTAAATCTCTTCTTTACCTCAGACATTGCTATGATCCCATCTAGAAAAAAAAGAAGTCAAAGAGTATATGGCTTTAGGAACGCAGGAGACAAAACTTTAAGACAGGAAAATCTTGTACTTGCCCATGCAATGAGAAATATCAATGTTGAATCTGATATTTATCAATTAGTTACTGAAGATTTTATTGAAAAGTGTCGTGTTGTTCAACTTATAGACGAAGAATTAGTAATTCTTGCACCTAACAATGCCATACACTCAAAACTAAAACAAGTTACGCCGTCTATTGTGAGAGGGTTGCGAGCAAAGGGTTACCGTATAAATAGAGTGGTTGGAAAAGTATCCAAAAGTGGTTAAATCGTAGCAAAATTAGATTTAATTGTATGAAGCTTTTCCGAATCTATATCACTTTTTTCATCAAATGATATAACCTCATAATTTTCAGAATCATCCAATACTGCACGTACCAATTTATTATTTAATCCATGTCCAGATTTGTGAGCCGTATATTTAGCAAGCAATGGATGACCGAAAAGATATAAATCTCCAATCGCATCAAGAATTTTATGCTTAACAAATTCATCTTCATATCGAAGACCTTCAGAATTTAAAATTCTGTATTCGTCCATGACAATTGCATTATCCAAACTACCACCACGTGCCAAACCCACACCTCTAAGCATCTCAACTTCATTTGCAAAGCCAAATGTCCTAGCTCTAGCAATTTGATCAATATATGAATCTCTTGAAAAATCAATTTCTCTAAAATTGGTAGTTGAATTGATTGCAGGGTGCTCGAAATCGATGGAGAACGCCAATGAGAAACCTTCATATGGTTCAAGTCTAGCCCACTTACGTGAATCACCCTCACCATCAAAAACTTCTACTGTCTTAAGTAAACGAATGAATTTTTTTGGGGCTTCTTGTTCGACTATACCTGCATCTTTTAATAGATAAACAAAGGTTACAGCACTACCATCCATAATTGGTATTTCTTCTGCATCTACATCTACATGAATATTATCGATACCCAAGCCAGCTAATGCACTCATAAGATGCTCAACTGTCGAAATTCTGTAATCTCCATTTTTAAGAACAGAAGCCATGCGAGTATCACCAACTAAGTTGGCCTTAGCTGGAAAATCTATAACTTCAGGAATATCTACTCTATGGAAAATAATTCCAGTATCTGGTAGAGCAGGTCTTAAGGTAATATTTACCCGTCTACCCGAATGAACACCAACCCCTGTAGCCGTAACAACTTTCTGAATAGATCTTTGTTTAATCATTTAAATACCTAATTTTTCTAAATGATAACTTAAAAAACTCAAATAAAAAATGCTACACCTAACAAGTGTAGCACTTTGAATTTCACAAGATTACCCAATGTAGATTAATTATTTTGGCGTCTTAAGTACGCAGGTACATCTCTATTATCTGATGAAATACTCATGGGATTAGCAATCCTAGAACCTCTTCTAATAGAAATAGAAGCCACAGAATTTGCATTATCTGGTCTAAACAAAGTTATACCATCAGTACCAGTAGCCACAACAGGAATCTCTTCCTCTTTAGTGTCAGTAACAACTTGTAGATTTGGTTTTGATCCTAAACCAGTAGCTATAACAGTTACCCTTAATCTATCATCCATGCTAGGGTCGTTATTAATACCGTTAATAATAGTTGCATCTTCTGATACCATCTCACTAACTAAAGTATTAATTTTAGAAACTTCCGCACGAGTTAAATTAGCCGCAGTGATATTAACGATTACACCGAAAGCACCGCGAATATCTATGTCTTCTAATAGATTACTAGAAATTGCTTGATTAATGGCTTCTTCAGCACGATTATCGCCCTTAGCTTCTGCAGTACCAAGCATAGCTTTACCGTACTCACTCATAATAGTAAGAACGTCCTGGAAGTCTACGTTAATGTAGCCACCACTATTAATAATCTCAGCTATACCTGCACATGCGTTATATAAAACTTTATCTGCTTCTTTAAGGCAATCCTCAAAAGGAAGTGAACCATCTAAAGTTTCTTCAAGTTTTTCGTTAAGTACGACGATAATGGAACGTGCATGCTCTGAAAGTTCCTTAACGCCCTCAACCGCAACTTGCATACGCTTTTTACCTTCAAATTTAAAAGGCTTAGTAACGATGGCAATAGTTAAGATACCCAACTCATTAGCAATCTCTGCAACATAAGGTGCACCCCCAGTTCCAGTTCCACCACCCATACCCGCAGTGATAAATAGTATTTTCGCTCCTTTGATTGCTTTCTCAATCTCTTCTTTTGATTTAACGGTGGCTTCTTTTCCAGCATCTGGACGAGCACCAGCACCTAGACCAGATGTTCCAAGTGCAATTTTTGTGGGAGCAAGAGATTGCTCTAATGCTTGACGATCGGTATTAGCAACTATAAAGTCAACTCCAGCAATACCAGACTTAATCATGTGATTAACGGCATTACAACCAGCACCACCAATACCTAAAACTTTAATTAATTGATTCCCAGGTTGGCTACTTTCGGATAAACCAAACCCTAAGGAATTTTCGTAAACGCTAAATCCCAAATCTGACATAATCAGCCCCTAATTATGAAACCTATAACCCCAGTCATATTTTAGGAAATCGTCTCAAAGAGAAATCCAGTGCGTGACTCCTCGATGTTATCTTTGAACCGACTCCGTAAGTAATTAAAAAATTACTCAAACCCTTAAAAACATTATATAAAATTAAGGGGTTGTACGCCAAAAGAAATCGCGAATTTTTGATAAAAGATTATTACCTCTTGAACCATTTACAACGTCACGATTATTTCGTGATTGAAGTAGTAATCCCATAACAGTTGAATACTCTGGCCTGCTCACGATATCAGAGAGACTACCATGATAAAGAGGTTTACCTGTTCTGACAGGTTTACCAAAAATATCCTCTGCAACTAAATTGATTCCTGGAAGATTAGCGGAACCACCTGTAATAACTATCGAATTAGGACTAAGTCCATCACTATCAAGATCTTGAAGAATTTCTACAAATATATCTTCAAGCCTAGAATAAATAATATCTCCTATAATTCCATGTTCAATTATGCGGGGCATACGGTCTTCTTCACCAAACGGCGAGAGTTCAACCTGATCTGAAGGTCCAACTAAATCACGTCTAGCTACCCCTTTCTCAATTTTTAAATCTTCAGCTTCTGGAACTGGAATATATAGCACTTGTGAAAGGTCATTAGTAATTCTATGACCGCCCTCTTCATAAACTTTAGAATACTTAATATATCCATCTTTGTAAAAGGCTATATCGGTAGTCCCTGAACCCATATCGATATAAAGCACTCCTTGACGTTTTTCATCACTTGTAAGGCACATCAAACTTCCAGCCAAAGCATTTAGTGTCAAATCTTTTGGCTCTATACCACAACGACGCACACATTTAAGAATATTTTGACATGCTGTTTCTTCTGACAAAATAATATGAACTTTTACGTCCAATCTAACACCTGCCATACCGATTGGCTCTTCAATCCCTTGTTGACGATCGATTATGTACTGCTGTCTGAGAACATGAAGAATTCTAGAGTCATTAGGATACTGAATAGAACGTGCCGTTTCTATCACCCTTTCAACATCATATGCAGAAACTTCCTTATCGCGTATCGCAACCATTCCTGTGGAATTTATACTCTGAATGTGAGCTCCACTAATTCCAACGATTGCTTCTCGAATCCTGCAATCAGCCATTAACTCAGCTTCTTCCAAAGCTTTCTGAATAGCCTTCACCGTAGTGTCTATATTAACGACGATACCATTTCTTATGCCACCACCTGTAGGAGCCTGACCAGTACCAATAACATCGAATTTACCCTGTTCATCCAAAGCTTCTGCTACTACAACTACAACTTTAGTAGTACCGATATCTATTGCTACTAATAATTCTTTCTTAGATTCACGACTCATTTTTTATCTGTCTCTTCAGGAATAATTTCGGGTGTAAAGGTTACTGCAAAACCCTTAGTATATCTAAAATCAATTTTGCTAATTTTTCTATCGTTTATTCTATCCAATAACAGGGGCCAAGTGCTAACAAATCTATTAACATTTTGAGCAAAATTAATGGCCTGTTGTTGTCCGCCATATGGATCTACTAATTCGGCCCCACCATCTCTACCTAATACAAGTTCAATTCCATTATCTAAAATTACATTCCATGCGTACCTGTCACTTAAATGCATCTCTTTAATCGACATGTTCAATGGTGATATAAGTGTGGCCAATTCACCAGCACGTTGTACGACGAGTTTTTCAGAACCCTCAGGACCATAGTACTGTGGATAGGCAATGTCCTCTGGAAGTTCATCTCTATTTCCGTTAAACAATTCACCCCAAGTATTAAGAAGCATATCTTCATTCCATTTTGCATACGCTTCATGTTCTTCGATAGTAAGCACCAAACGATTTGGCCAAACCCTGTTAATTTCAACGCTTCTAACCCATGGCAATGCTTCCACTTTTTCCTTAAGGGTATTTAAATCGGCAGTAAAAAAATTCCCATCAATTCCCGAGTTTATAGTAGCCTGGATTGAGGCTGGTGAAATGTGATTTAGAGCATTGCCCTTACTTGGTAGTAAGCTTACTTGAGATATATTGAAGTACGGTCTATTAATTAAATAATAACCACCACCAACTAACAGTGCAAACACACTTATGGTCATTATTAAATTTGCTATAAAATTTAGTAGCCGTGTAAACCCAAGCATTTCAGACCTTATTTAACTTCTTTACTTTAAGGCTAGCAGTTTTAAGAATTTCCTCACAAATATCTTCATAGCTCAAACCTATGGCCTTGGCCGCCATTGGAACTAGCGAATGTGATGTCATGCCAGGAGATGTATTTATCTCTAAAACCCATGGACAATTATTTTTATCTAACATAACATCTACCCTGGACCAGCCCTGACATTCGAGCGAATCATAAGCTTTAATACAAATATTTTCAATATTTCTAGCTAAATTTTCATCTAATTTTGCAGGACAAATATATTGCGTATCATCTCGCGTATATTTTTGCTCATAGTCGTAGTTTCCATCTGGAGTTACGATTTCTATTATTGGCAATGCTCTTGTATCAGGCGACTTTCCTAAAATAGCTACAGTTAGCTCTCTACCCTCAATGCATTTTTCAACCAACATTTCCTCATCAAATTTAATTGATTCGTTAAAAGCCTCTGTTAATTCATCTTGCGAATGCACTTTCTTAAGCCCAATGGTTGAACCCTCCTGTGGAGGCTTAACTATTATGGGGTAACCAATTTCTTGTGTGGCTTTTTGTAAACCTTCATAATCACGCACTACTCTAAATTCAGGAGTTGGTATACCTTCGTGAATAAATATTTTCTTAGAAACGATTTTGTTCATCCCTACAGATGAACTCATCACACCAGGCCCTGTATATGGAATTTTCAAAAGCTCTAAAAAGCCTTGTATGCAACCATCTTCACCATATTTTCCGTGAAGTGCTATAAAAGCCAAATCAAAATTTTTTAGTTCCAATAAATCTCTATTTGCAATATCAAATAGTTCAATGTTATAGCCTCGTGACTTAAGGGCATTGCCAACGCCATGACCTGACATTAGAGACACTTCTCTCTCCGCTGAATTTCCTCCGTACAAAACGGCAATCTTAAGAGATTTGTCCATAAGCCTCTCCTAATTTATGAGGAACTTTACTAATTGACCCTGCACCAGAACAAATAACAACGTCCCCGTCTTTAGCGATTTTGAGAATAGCTTTTGGCATATCATTAATGTCCTCAACGAATATTGGCTCTACATGACCTGCCACACGTAATGCCCGTGCAAGTGCTCTACCGTCTGCAGCCACGATTGGGGACTCGCCAGCTGGATACACTTCTGACAGAATAACTGCATCAGCCTTTCCAAGTACATTTACAAAGTCTTCAAAGCAGTCTCTAGTTCTTGTGTATCGATGAGGCTGAAAAGCAAATACAAGACGCCTTGTAGGCCATGCACCCCTGGCCGCCTGAATTGTTGCATCCATTTCTACAGGGTGATGTCCATAGTCATCAATGACTGTAAATTTACCACCACCATTATTTTGAATTACATCAAAATCGCCTACTTGAGTAAACCTTCTGGAAACCCCATTAAACTCAGATAAAGCCTTTTCGATATCAGAATCGGCAACACCAACCTCAGTACCGACGGCAATAGCTGCCAAAGCATTTAAGACATTATGTTGACCAGGTATGTTGAGTGAAATATGCAATTGAGGCAGTTCTTTACCTTGGTATTTTCTTATTACATCGAACTCCATTCGAGTACCATTATTTTCGATGTTTATAGCTCGAAAATGGGCTTGTTCGTTTAACCCATACGTTGTTGATGAGCAGGAAATAAATGGCATGATATTGCGAACATTTTCATCATCAGTACAGATAATTGCCGAGCCATAAAATGGCAATCTCTGTGCAAATTCTACAAATGCACCTCTGAGCTTTGCTACATCATGCCCATATGTGTCCATATGATCTGAATCAATGTTGGTGATTATTGCTATGGTTGGGAATAAATGAAGAAATGAGGCATCTGACTCATCTGCCTCAACAACAATATAATCGCCCGTTCCTAATTTCGCATTTGCACCAGCAGAATTTAATCTGCCCCCAATTACAAAAGTTGGGTCCAATCCCCCAGTCGCTAGAACACTTGCTACCAATGATGTGGTCGTTGTTTTACCATGCGTTCCAGCCACTGCTATACCGCTTTTAAGTCGCATCAGCTCAGCAAGCATAATAGCTCTCGGTACAACAGGAATATGCAATGAACGTGCTTTTAGAACCTCAGGATTGCCTTGAGATACAGCAGTTGAAACAACAATAGCGTCAGCTCCATCTAGATAATCTGCACTGTGCCCTTCATATATCGTTGCACCTAGTTTTTCAAGTCGATCTGTAGTTGAGCTTAAACTTAAATCAGATCCAGTAATTTTGTAGCCCAAATTCAGCAACACTTCGGCAATACCACTCATGCCTGAGCCACCAATCCCTACAAAATGAAGATGTTTAATTTTGTGTTTCATCGTTATTAACCAATTGTTCGCATATATCTGCACACCTAGTGGCTGCGAAATTTTCTTTGCCTATTGTCTCTGCCCTAATAGCAATTTCTTTTAATTTATCTCTGTCCATAGATAACAAAAAATCTTTTAACTTTTCAGCAGTTAAATCTTTTTGCACTAAAAGAAATCCAGCATCCTGATCAGATAAAAATTTTGCATTTGCAGTTTGATGATCATCAATAGCATGTGGCAATGGAACAAAAGCCGCAGCTACACCAACTACACAAACTTCCGCTACTGTCATCGCCCCTGATCTACAAATTAATATATCTGATTCTCCAAGTTTAGCCCCCATATCATCAATAAAGGATAGACATTTAGCATCTACGTTTAATGCTTTATATTTTTGAATTAAATCGTCTAAATTATTTTGACCTGCTTGGTGTACAACTTGGGGACGTGTTTCTTTAGGAATAAGAGATATAGCCTTTGGTAATAAATCATTTAAGGGACCTGCTCCTTGGCTACCACCAACAACTAATAGTTTTAGCGGACCAACCCTTGAGCTATATCTTTCATTTGTTGATATGTTTTGATTTAACGATTTCCTCACAGGATTACCAACATATTCCCCATTTTTAAATACATTAGGAAATCCAGTTAATATTCGCTTTGCAAATTTGGCAATATGTTTATTTGCGGTTCCTGCTACTGCATTGGCTTCATGTATAACCACGGGAATACCTAAAAACTTGGCTACAAGTGCTCCGGGAAAGGATACATATCCACCCATGCCCATAACTACAGACACCTTACTTTGCTTAATTGCTTTTTTTGCCTCTCTGCAGGCCTTTAAAAGATTGAAGGGCATTTGAAGCAAACCACCAATACCCTTGCCTCTTAAGGAGGTGAATTCCATATGATGAAATTCATAACCAGCTGGGGGAACCATTTTTCCTTCCATTTTGTTTATATTGCCAAGCCAGTGAATTTCCCAACCACGAGTGGCTAGTTCGGATGCTATTGCCAACCCAGGAGTTATGTGTCCTCCTGTGCCTCCAGCCATAATCATAATAGCTTTACGCATAACTCGCTCCAATACCTAGGGGTTTTTGTCCTCTCATAAGGCAACGATTTTCGTAGTCCACCCGCAAAAGCAATCCGAAGGCCATAAGACTTATAACGATGGAAGAGCCACCATAACTGATAAAAGGCAATGTTAGACCTTTAGTTGGAAACACCCCAAAACAAACTCCTAAATTTACTATAGCCTGCACACCAAACCAGACCACGACCCCCTGAGCGACTAATCCATTAAAAAGACGATCCATAGCTATAGCTTGACGTCCTACATTTAATCCCTTTCTAACGAGCAAAACAAAAAGCAGTATTACGAAAAATATACCGACAAAACCAAGCTCTTCTCCAACTACAGCCATAATAAAGTCTGTGTGAGCTTCGGGTAGGTAGTGTAATTTTTCTATGCTTAAACCAAGGCCTTCACCGAAAAAACCTCCACGCCCAACTGCAATTAAAGAATGAGTTAATTGGTATCCTGTATTTTGAGCATGTTCTTGACTGAATGGATCAAGGTATGCAAAAAATCTCTGCATACGCCAAGGAGCAGTTAGTATTGCAGCTATAACCAAAAGAACGGCTGATAAAAACAATAATGAAAACAAGGCAAAACCTAAACCGCCTAAAAGCAGAATGGACATTACAATAGCCACTACTACCATGGTCGCCCCAAGATCAGGCTCATTTATTAAAA
Source organism: Taylorella equigenitalis ATCC 35865 (assembly GCF_000276685.1). Classification (NCBI taxonomy): domain Bacteria; kingdom Pseudomonadati; phylum Pseudomonadota; class Betaproteobacteria; order Burkholderiales; family Alcaligenaceae; genus Taylorella; species Taylorella equigenitalis. The sequence goes on from NC_018108.1 coordinate 1,406,008, forward strand.
GAAAACAAATAATCCCTAAATAGATAATAATTGGAAGAAATCCTTTAAGCCCATGAATACTTTTTTGTTTTCTTACCGTGTAGGCAGATGTAAAAACTATCATGGTCAATTTAGCAAATTCGGATGGCTGAAAATTAAATGGTCCAATGGGAATCCATCTATAGGCATAATTTACTTCTCGACCTATGCCAGGAACTAGCACTAAAGCTAAGAGTAGAAAACAAATGCAATAACCCCAAAAAGCCTTAGAATCCCAAAATTTCATTGGCATTAAAAACGTAAATGCCATTGCGAACAGCCCAATTAATATAAAAATTAACTGTCGAGAGAAAAAATAATACCTTCCAGCATTTACATATTTAGGACCATCACCAAGTGCAATTGAGGATGAGAATACCATGATAAGACCCATAATTAGAAGTGTTCCTACAATGCACAACAATGAGAGATCAATCTCCCTCATTGAAGTTCTAGGATTTCTTTGACTGATAGAGTCTACATAGGAATTCATGCTATCTCACCTTTGGATAGGGCTAATTCATTTATAGCCTCGACAAACTTAACGCCTCGTTCATGATAATTTTTGAACATGTCGATGCTTGCACAAGCTGGAGATAGTAATACCAAGTCACCAGATTGAGCTAGTTTAAAAGACTCTACAACAGCCTCATCTATGGTGTTTACTACAACAACTGGAATAGTTTCTTCAAATTTAAAATCCTTAATATGTAAATAGTGCGAAAGAATATTTTTATCTTTCCCTATAAGAACTATACCTTTGAGACCATTAGATTTAGTTCGATTTCTTAGTGATTCATATAAAGGTGTAAAATCTTGTCCTTTTCCTTCACCGCCAAGTATAACTACTAGATTTCTGTACATACCATCAATCGCAGCTACTGTAGCTCCTACATTTGTACCCTTACTATCATCAATAAAATTTACACCCTGAATATCTCTTACATAAGTGCATCTGTGATTGTGAGCCTCATAATCTCTAAGAGCAGTCAATAAAGGCTCAAATGGTAAGTCAATTGCTCGACATAGTTGCATCGCAGCCATTGCATTAAGGACATTATGATTACCTCTAATTTTCATAGCTTCTACTGGCATAAGGTTTTTATCTGTTGTGCAGAACCACTTCATACCATTAACTTCTTTTATACCAATGTCCTCTTTATTAATAGGTAAAGAATCCCTGTAAACCAAAGCATTTGATAGACCAAATTCTTTAAATTGATTTTCATCTACGACAGCGATTTTTGAATGGGAAAATATTTTCTTTTTGCTGGCAATGTAAGCCTCCATGCTTCCATGCCAATCTATATGATCTTGAGTGATATTTAAAATAGTTGAGGCATCTAAACAAATATAGTCTGTATAAAAAAGCTGAGCGCTAGATAGTTCAAGAGAAATAACATCTGGCCATGAATTTTTTTCTTCGAATTCGCATACTACCGTTAAAGCCGATGGGCTAATATTACCTGCCTCAACAGACTTCAGACCTGCATACTCACACATCAAACGCACCATCGAGGTTACAGTGGTTTTGCCGTTAGTACCAGTAATGCCGATAATTTTAATTTGCTTAGAATTTGATTTTACAGCTTCATAAAAAAGATCGATTTCGCTAATAATTTTGATTTCGTTTTCTTGCGAAAAATTAACAATAGCTTTAAGCAAATCAGATTCAGGCGACAAACCAGGACTTACAACTACAAAATCAAAACTAGAATCTATGTGATCTAAGAAATTATCTTTATTTAAATTAAATTTGATATTATTTTTACTTACACCAAGTTTCAAAAAATCTTCGATATTTTGATGACCAGACCTGGTATCTGAACAAAAGACTTCATGACCATGCTTATTAAGCCATTTGGCACATGCATAGCCAGTTTCACCCAAACCAAGGATTAAAAACTTTTGTTTCTCTTTAAGCATTTCCAACTACCTAAGTTTTAATGTAGATAATCCAATTAAAACCAAAACAATTGTGATTATCCAAAATCTAACTACAACTTGAGTTTCCTTCCAACCCACTTCTTCAAAGTGATGGTGCAGAGGTGCCATTTTTAATATTCTTCTGCCTTCACCATATTTTTTCTTTGTATATCTAAACCAAGAAACCTGCAACATGACTGAGATGGTCTCTGCAACAAAGACACCGCCCATTACAAAAAACACAATTTCCTGACGGGCTATAACTGCAATACACCCCAACATACCTCCAAGAGCCAGAGCCCCTACATCACCCATGAAAACTTGAGCTGGGTATGTGTTAAACCAAAGAAATGCAAGACCCGCACCACCAAGAGCTGCGCATAGGACTAACATTTCTGAGGCACCAGGAATGTAAGGGAAAAGAAAATAACCTGAATAATCTACGCGCCCAACAACATATGCAAAAATACCTAATGCTCCACCAACCATCACTGTAGGCATAATGGCTAACCCATCCAATCCATCAGTTAGATTTACTGCATTACTCGAGCCAACTATCACTATCCATGTCAACGCAGCAAATCCAAAAACACCGAGCGGATAACTAACATTTTTAAAAAATGGAACTATTAAATCAGCTCTAGTAGGAAGTCCCATCGTAAAACCACTCATAACCCATTCTTTAAATAAAGGCCATAAGTCCGTATTTGCTGGGACTGCAACAGCAAAACTTAAATATATAGCTGCAACGATACCAACAATGGTTTGCCACATGAACTTTTCTTTTGATTTCATACCCTCAGGGTCACGATAAACAATTTTTTTGTAATCGTCGGCCCAACCAATGGCACCAAAACCTAACGTAACTAACAAAACGACCCACACAAAACGATTAGTCAAATCGGCCCATAAGAATGTACTAATAGCAATCGATATAAGGATCAAAACTCCACCCATAGTTGGAGTACCGTTTTTTGCTAAATGTTCTTTTGGTCCGTAAGCTCTAACAGCTTGACCTACTTTTAACTCAGTAAGTTTACGAATAACATATGGTCCAGCACTTAAACCAAGCAAAATTGATGTTAAGCAGGCAAAAACGGCCCTAAAAGTTATGTAATCAAATATTTTTAAAAACGTATATTTGTCAGCAAAAGAAATGAAAAAAGCGTACAACATTTAAACTTTAATCCTTAGTAAGAGCCTCAAGAACTTTTTCCATTTTCATAAATCTAGAGCCCTTGATGATGATTGATTTTGAATGTAGTGAAATTAAAAATTTAGCAAGTTCATCATGACTATTAAAGTGTGTGTTATCGCCAAATTTTTCTTGTGCGAATTTAGTTAGCTCGCCCAATGTTAAAAGATTATCTATACCATTTTCCCTTGCGTAGGCCCCTATTTCTTCATGCATTTGCACACCATCAACACCAACTTCCCCCATATCACCCAATACCAATGTACGTGGAGTAGCTAAGGTTTTAAGGATATCAATAGCTGCTATAACTGAGTCAGGATTTGCATTATATGTATCGTCTAGAATTACGGTGCCGTCTTTCAATATATGTTTCTGCAATCGACCCTTGACTGCTTTAAATTCAGCCAAGCCTGATTCAATATATTTTTTATCTATACCTGCACTTAAAGTAGTGGCTATAGCTGCAAGTGCATTTTGGATATTATGATCACCTAAAATTGATAAGTGAATATTTAATTTTTCACTCTCTACATCGACAGTGAAACTAGATCCCTCAGAGTCATATGAGATATTAGTGGCATTAACTGACCCAGCTTCTCCAAATGTAATAGATTTACAGTGTCTAGACTGCTCATCCCATATATAGGAATACGGTGAACTTCTCGGGTAAATAGCTACACCATCAGCATCTAAAGACTGGAAAACACTGCCATTTTCCCTGGCTACCGCTTCAACACTTTTCATAAACTCTTGATGCTCACGCTGTGCATTTGTAACTACTGCAATTGTAGGTTTTGCTAACCCTGAGAGATACTCTATTTCACCTGGATGATTCATTCCAAGTTCAAATACTGCAATTCTATGATTATCTGTAAGACTTAGAAGACTTTTTGGAACGCCAATATGATTATTAAGATTACCTCTAGTAGCGAAATAGGCTCCATCTCCAGCATAAGACTTTAATATAGAGGCTATCATTTCCTTGCACGTGGTTTTTCCATTCGATCCACACACTGCAATAACAGGTATATCGAATTGAGATCGCCATGCTTTAGCAATAGTACCCATTGCCAAAGTGGTATCGTCTACTATAAATTGTCTAACTTTAGCTTTTGGATTGGGTTTGCTTACTATTGCCCCTATGCAATCAATAGTTTCTAGAAAATCATGCCCATCAAAATTCTCTCCCTTTATTGCCAAGAAAATCTCGTCAGATTTTAGAGTTCTACTATCCGTATTGATTTTATAACCCGCCCTAAGCATCAAGCCAATCCCAGCCCAATGAGAATCATCAAAGTGATGCTTAACACCATTTATTTCTTGATAATCCTCATGCCCTTTGCCAGCAATAAGTATGGTGTCATTTTTCGAAGCATTTAGTATTGCATGAAGAATTGTGTATGCTCTATCAATATGTGAGAATGAGTATTTTTTTGCCCCTTTCAGTATGTCATTTAAGATATCACTAGCATTTTCAGTTCTTGGATTATCGCTAGTTATATAAATATCATCTGCACACTCAGAAGCTACTTTGGCCATTACAGGTCTTTTAGTTTTGTCTCTATCTCCTCCACAGCCAAATACACATGCCATCTTTCCGCCTCTAATATTTTTTACGACTTCAAGAGCTTTTATCGCATTTGCCAATGCATCTGGAGTATGTGAATAATCAACATATACATGAGGTAAATTTATAAGTCTAGAACTTGAAAACGGTTGAATATCTATAAGTTCAAGGCGACCAGGAACAGGTCTTATTGTGGCTATAATTTCTACTATTTTTTCTACACTTACATTTAAGTGACTTAGAACACCTGCTACTAAAAGGAGATTATAAATATTGTGACGACCAGCAAGTCTAGTTATAACTTGCGACTTACCCTCAGGCAACTGTATATTGAAAGATAGTCCATAATCGTGAAATTCAAGTTCTGATGCAGTTATGACAGCTTTTGAGTTGGATAATATACTGTAACCAAGATTACGACTAGCTTTACTTTTTTCGTACATACGAACCCCAGCCATATCATCAAGGTTAAAAATTGCACACTCTAAACCATCTCGCAAAAACAAGGAAGTCTTGGCTTCTTCGTATTCTTGCATCGATTTATGATAGTCTAGATGATCTAAAGTAAGATTTGTAAATCCCGCTATCTTAATTTGAACTGAATCTAAACGTCCTTGCTCTATACCTATAGATGAGGCCTCAATCGTCACAATTTCAATTCCACGTGCAACAAGAGTAGCTAAAATCCTATGTACACTTAAAACATCTGGAGTTGTTAGGCTACCCCCAAGGTTTTCTCCTGAAGGCAATATCGTACCCAAAGTTCCAATAGTCGCACACGGTATATTTATGGAATTCAGTGCCTTTGAAATCCAATGAGCACATGATGTTTTACCATTAGTTCCTGTTAGAGCAATAACCGCTATCTTGCTTGATGGACTACCATACCAGGCATCTGCAAGCTCCCCTAACTTTTGACGAAGGTTTTTAACTACTAATACTGGCGTTTGTAAAACAACAATATCTAAATTATCTTCAATAAGGATTGCAGAGGCACCGTTTTCTATGGCATCTGTTAAAAACTCTTTCCCGTCTCCTTTATGCCCTTTACAAGCGACAAAGACATCCCCTTTTTGGATGTCTCTGCTATCAAGTCTCAAGTGAGCATCTAAATCTACATGCTGCTTAAGCCAATTCAAAATTTCATACATTTATTATCCTTGATTCGGAGACTTGGTTTTTTTGGCTTCAAGATTATTCAAAATAGCATCTGGCGGTATACCTAAATATCTAAGCGTATTTTCGGTAATTTCTGCATTTACTGGACCTGCAGTTACTGTACCGTAATAACCTTCTTTTTTCGGCTTATCAATGGTCACAGCAACTACGATTTTAGGATTAGATATCGGGGCAATGCTTACGTACGACCCCCTATGAAGGTCAGTCGAATATCTACCTTTTACAATCTGTCTTGCAGTACCAGATTTTCCACCAATTCGGTACCCATTAACTTGGGATTGAATTTTCGTACCTTGAGAACCTGAAGCCTCCTCAAGCATATGCCTTACATCACGTGCAACTTGGGGAGAATATACTTGTACCGAGTGTTTATTGTTTGAATTCTTGATTAGGCTTAATGGCACCATGTCTCCATCTCTTGCAAATGCAGTATATGCTTGTGCAATTTGCACTAAGGAAACAGATAGACCGTATCCATATGACATAGTTGCTTTTTCGATGGGCTTCCAAGTTTTCCAAGGTCTCACACGACCAGACGACACCCCAGGAAATGATATAGACGGTGACTGTCCAAACCCAAGTGCTGTAAATACAGTCCACATCTGCTCTGCGTTGAGTTTATCAGAGAGCATTGCCATCCCAATATTACTAGATCTGCGTAAAAGACCTGTCAAATCGAGATTACCATTTCTTTTTGAAACGTCTGTAATGGTCGCTCCATGATACTTCCATGTGCCATTTCCTGTAGGAAAGATGGTTTTTTTGGTAGCCACTTTCGCATCAAGTGCCAATCCAACCACAAATGGTTTAATAATAGAACCTGGCTCGAAAATGTCAGTTACAACTCTATTTCTAAGTGCAGACCCTTTACGTGCTTTTTTGTCATTAGGGTCATAGGTTGGGATACTTATCATTGCCAATATCTCACCAGTGTCAATATCTGCAACTATAGCTGCACCCGATTCTGCGTTATGTTTTTTTATTGCTTTTTGAAGTGCAGTAGCGGCAATATATTGGACTCGAGTATCGATAGTTAAATCGATATTTTCACCATGTTTTGCAGGTAAGCTATCAGTAGAATTTACGTCCTCAATAACCTCACCTAGTCTATTTCTAATTACTACGCGAGAACCGTCCTGCCCTTCAAGTTTTTTATTAAATTGACGCTCAAGACCCTCTATGCCATTATCCTCGATATTAGTAAATCCGACAACATGAGCCATTAATGAGCCTTGCGGATAATAACGCTTACTTTCTGAGTCAATATTCACGCCCTTAATTTTTAGGGTACGAACAGCTTCGGAAACTTGTAAATCAACCTGCCTTCTTAAAAACAAAAAATGACGGTTTTTATGTTTATTTAGTTTGGCAATAAGCTCTTTTTCGTTCAGATTTAATGCTTTAGTAAGTTCAGATATTTTTTCTGCAGGAGCAACTAGCAATTGTTCAGGAACAACCCAAATGCTACTTGCAGGAACACTGGTTGCTAAAAATTCTCCATTACGGTCTGTAATTCTTCCTCGTTCTGCTTTCAAAGGAAAGCGAGCTTCATAACGACTATCACCTTCTTGACGTAAAAAATCATTATTCCAAGTTTGCTGATATAAAGCCCTTCCACCAACAATTGCAAAACCGCCTACCATAAAAATAAATAGTATATTTGTCCTATTGAAAAGAGTTTTCTTTCCGCGACAAACATCATATGAACGAACTACATTATGGCTCGCTCTCCTATTATGACCATTTTTCTTAGAAAACAATTTCAATTTAACCTCTATTGTTTAGGTTCATCAGCAGACTTATTAGAATCAGGTAAATTTATATAAATAATTTCACCTAATTCAGGATTCTTAAGGTCTAACTTTTCTTTTATCTGTTTATCTACATTAATCGTAGAAGACAAGTTAGCCCTTTCTAGTTGTAGATAACTCCAAACCTCATTTAATTTTTGCTGTGCATTTTGCACACGCACAATATCGTTATATACAAGCCTTTGCTCATATCGAACAATTACGAGCTGCATGGCACTGTATATAAAAAAACTCACCAGCAAAAGAATAAAAATTACTACTCTCATCTTTGGCCTTCTATTCTTTCAGCCACTCTCAAAATAGCTGACCGAGATCTAGGATTCTTAAGAATCTCATCTTCAGTAGCAGTGAGCTTTCCTAAACTCTTAAGATTACCCTTAGGCATATCGACCTCCCTTATGGGTAATCTAGCAAACTCAGAGGCAGGATTCGATTCCTTAGCGATAAACTGCTTCACAATCCTGTCCTCAAGCGAGTGAAAGCTTATAACTGATAAGCGTCCACCTACCTTTAATAGCTCTATAGCTGACGTGAGGCTGCGTGATAACTCTTCAAGTTCCTCATTGATGTAAATCCGTATAGCTTGAAAGGTCCTTGTTGCCGGGTGCTGCCCTTTTTCACGAGTCCTGACGTTGGCTGCGATGAGCTCGGCCAATTCGTGCGTGGTGCGTATTGGGTTGTGTTCGCGGCGACTTGCAATCGCCTTTGCAATCTGGAAAGCAAACCGTTCTTCGCCATATTCCTTAATCACCTTTGCTATAAGTTCAACATCAGCACTCGCAAGCCATTCAGCAGCAGTTAATCCCTTGGAATTATCCATACGCATATCCAAAGGACCATCCCTCATAAATGAAAACCCACGAGTTCCATCATCAATTTGGGGGGATGAAATCCCTAAATCCATTGTTATGCCATCAACCTTAGTAATCCCCAAATCACTTAAGACATCAGACATAGTTGAAAATGCTCCATGTACTACCAACACACGACCATCTTCTTTTTTTAAACTTTCAGCCGCCTCAATTGCCATTGGATCCTTATCGAAAACAACTAGTTTTGAATTCTTATCCAATAAACTTAAAAGATAACGACTGTGACCGCCTCGTCCAAAAGTACCATCGACATACAATCCACTCTTTGTAAATTTTCCTGTGAGGCATTCACGAAATTGGTTCCTTTTTACATGAAACTCTGGATGCACAAGGGCGTTTATAGTTTCATATAAAAGTACACTTACGTGTTTGAATTCCATCACAAGACAAAGTTACCTAGAGCACTCAAGTCAATAGCCTCAATGTCCGCTTCTTGCTGCTTAGCAAATTTCTCTGCATCCCACAGCTCAAAATGGCCGCCCATGCCAACCAGGACGACTTCTTTAACTATGTCCGCAACGTCACGCAGCTCCGGAGCAATTAAAACTCGCCCTGACCCATCAATCGCTACATCCTGTGCATTACCCAATAAAAGCCTCTGCAAATTACGATGCGATGAAGGTAGGTTCATAATGACTTTTCTTTTGGATTCCCATTCTGACCTGGGGTAAATCAGCAAACCACCATCAAGGTTTCGAGTAATGGTAAGTTCTCCTCGGAAATCCGTGCTTAATACATCACGATAACGGGCTGGAATGGTCATCCTTCCCTTGTTATCTAGCGATAAAGCACTGTTACCTTGAAAAATCACTTTTGTCCCACTTTTTGACACAATTTCCTACTTATTCCCACTTTAATATATTTTGAGAGTATTTTCAACATTAGAAACAGGGAATTTCATTAAAAATTAATGACTTATAATTGCTTTAAATAAATTAAATTAAGACAGCCAGGTAAATCAATGGGTTACAAGATTTAATTAATCTAGTTTGTAGAAAGTTAGAGAGTGAGAAAGATTTTTTTAGAACTTAAATGTAGTAAAAATGAAGCAAGCCTATAAGCCGGATTCTGTAGACAAAGTCGACAATCATTCATCTAGATTAATTATTACTAATTAATTCAAGCCTCCTACCCGCATACTCGGACGGGTAGCCCTTAATGCATGCTTCTTGGAGTTGCTCCAAATAGAGGTTACCGCGTTTCACTCTAGAATGCTGTCCAAAAGACGCAATACGGAAGTGGCCGTACCAGTGCAGCATAACTGCCCACACCCTAGCCTCGTCTCTGTGGCCCTATTCCTCACCTCACGGTGGACGGCCGTTAGCCGCTATTTTACCCTGTGGAGTCCGGACTTTCCTCGGGAAAACTCCCACGATTGTCCAGCTTGCTTCAAGGGCAATTTTATCAGTACCTAAAGGTTTTATAAACTATTTGACCAAAATGATAAAATTTAATAAACCCATGAAACTAAAGGAGGAAACATGGCTAAGAAAAAAAATAATGAAAAAATGGAATTTCCTGAAAAATTCCCTTCTGAAAAACACCCTTATCTTAAAGAATGCCCTGTTACTAAATTAACTACCCAATTTGGCATACCAGTTCCTAACAATCAAGATAGTAAAAGTGCAGGAGCTAGGGGACCTTTGCTTTCTGAAGATATTTGGTTGCATGAGAAATTAGCCAATTTTGTCCGTGAAGTTATTCCAGAGCGCCGTATGCATGCTAAAGGTTCTGGAGCTCATGGTGTTTTTACAGTAACTAACGATATCACTAAATATACCTGTGCGAAATTATTCAGCGAAGTAGGCAAAAAAACTGATATATTTGTTCGTTTTTCTACTGTAGCTGGTGAGCGGGGAGCTGCAGATGCTGAGCGTGATATACGTGGATTTTCTATGAAATTCTATACTGAGGAAGGAAACTGGGACTTAGTAGGAAATAACACTCCTGTCTTCTTTTTTAGAGACCCTCGTAAATTTCCAGATTTAAATAAAGCTGTAAAACGCGACCCACACACAAATTTAAGAAGTCCTGCTTACAATTGGGATTTTTGGACATTATTGCCAGAAGCATTCCACCAAGTAACTATATTGATGTCAGACCGTGGCATTCCTAAGTCATATAGACACATGCATGGATTTGGATCTCATACTTATAGCTTTATAAACGACAAAAAAGAAAGATTCTGGGTTAAGTTCCATATGAGAACCCAACAAGGTATCGAAAACTTAACTGATGATGAAGCTGAAAAACTCATTGGTAAAGACCGTGAGAGCCACCAAAGAGATTTATACAATGCTATAGATAAAGGTGATTATCCTAAATGGACTATGTATGTACAGATTATGCCTGAAAAAGAGGCTGAAGAAGTTCCATATCATCCATTTGACTTAACTAAGGTTTGGCCAAAAGGTGACTATCCACTTATCGAAGTTGGTGAATTTGAACTTAATCGTAATCCAGAAAATTACTATTTAGATGTAGAGCAAGCTGCATTTGCTCCTAGTAATCTAGTTCCTGGTATCGGTGCATCTCCTGACCGTATGTTGCAAGCTAGACTTTTTAATTACTCTGATGCACAAAGATATAGATTGGGTGTAAATTACCATCAAATTCCAGTTAATAAACCAAGATGCCCGATTATGAGCAATCACAGAGACGGAGCTATTCGTGTAGATGATAATTTTGGGTCATTGCCACATTATGAACCTAATAGCTTTAATCAATGGCAGGAACAAATAGAATACCAAGAACCCCCATTGAAAATTAATGGCGATGCAGCTCACTGGAATTACCGTGAGGATGATGATGACTACTTTAGTCAACCACGTGCACTTTTTGAACTTATGAACGATGAGCAAAAACAAGCTTTATTTGATAATACTGCGGGCAACTTAGGTGATGCTCCTGACTTTATCAAAGAAAGGCATATAGCAAATTGTGAGCGTTGCCATCCAGATTACGCAAAAGGTGTTAGAGAGGCAATTAAAAAAGCTTCTATGCATGAGAAAAAACGTAACGTTTAATATACATATATATTTATGCTAACTTTTCAGCAATTAATTCTTACGCTTCAATCATATTGGAGCGACCATGGGTGCACACTTCTACAACCGATTGATCTTGAAGTTGGTGCAGGAACTTCGCATACGGCTACATTGCTTAGGGCCATTGGTCCTGAGCCGTGGAATGCTGCCTATGTGCAACCTTCGCGCCGACCTAAAGATGGGCGTTATGGAGAGAATCCAAATCGTCTTCAGCACTATTATCAGTATCAAGTTGTTTTAAAACCTGCTCCGCCTGAAATCCTTGAACTTTACATAGGATCTCTTAAGGCTATTGGTATAGAACCCTTAGAACACGATATTAGATTTGTTGAGGATGACTGGGAAAATCCAACTCTTGGAGCTTGGGGGTTAGGCTGGGAAGTTTGGCTAAATGGTATGGAGGTTACTCAGTTTACGTATTTCCAACAAGTGGGTGGTCTCGACTGTCAAGCCACCACTGGTGAAATCACATATGGCTTAGAACGTATCGCTATGTATTTGCAGGACGTTCAAAGTGTTTACGATTTAGTATGGACCTATAATCGAAACGGGGAACCCGTTTATTATCGTGACATTTTTCATCAAAATGAAGTTGAGCAATCTACTTACAATTTTGAATACGCAGATGTTCCAACCCTCTTCAAGCATTTCAAAGATTATGAGTCTCAGGCTCAAGCTTTAGTTAATTTGGAGAACCCATTGGCATTGCCAGCCTATGAGCAGGTACTAAAAGCCGCCCACACATTTAATTTATTGGATGCACGAGGTGCTATCAGTATTACCGAGCGGGCTGCCTATATAGGTAGAATTAGAAACTTATCTAAACTTGTTGCTCAATGCTATTACGATTCGCGTGAAAAGCTAGGTTTTCCTATGCTTAAAAAGGAAGAGATGAATGTCTAACCAATCATTACTTATAGAATTATTTACAGAAGAACTTCCTCCAAAAGCTTTACGAAATCTAAGTGAAGTTTTTGCTAGCGAAATCGTTAAGGGACTAGTTAAGATAAATCTTTTAGAAGGTGATTCTGAATCACACGAAAAATACACAGTTTTTGCAACCCCTAGAAGATTGGCCGTTCTTGTGAGGGACGTTTTAGATGTAGGTCCAGAGCAACCTTTCACAGAAAAACTTATGCCCAAAAAAGTTGGTCTTGATTCTGAGGGAAATGCAACTGCAGCCTTGACAAAAAAATTAGAATCTAAGGGTATGGGAAATTTTGCTGTAAGCGATTTGCAAGTTAAATCGGATGGAAAGCAGGACTATCTCTATTTATCCGGCATTAATGCTGGTCGCTCATTAAAAGCTGATTTGCAGGCTATATTCCAACATGCGGTCGATAGTCTTCCAATCCCTAAAGTTATGCGTTATCAATTAGCTGATGGCAAAACATCAGTTAAATTCGTAAGACCTGTTCATGGATTAGTTGCCATGCATGGGTCTGAGGTTATCGATATATCAGCGTTTGGTATAAATTCTTCAAATGTAACTCATGGACATAGGTTTATGGGCAAATATAGCTTTGAAGTTTCTTCTGCTGACTCATACGAAAATCAATTACTAGATGAAGGCATGGTAGTTGCTAGCTATTCAGAAAGAATGAATTACATAAGTTCAAAATTAGAAAGTATTTCTTCTGAATTAGGTTTAAATCTAGGCTCTGGAGATGAAGTTAATAATTTGATTGAGGAAGTTACTTCATTAGTTGAATATCCAGAAATTTATGTTGGAGAATTTGAGGAAAAATTCCTGCAAGTCCCATCAGAGTGTTTAATCTTGACTATGAGATTAAATCAAAAATATTTCCCACTTTTTAATCCAGATGGTTCTTTGAGTAATAAGTTTCTTATTGTCTCAAACATGAAAGTTTCTAATCCTTCAAATATCATCGAAGGTAATCAACGTGTCGTAAGGCCGAGACTTGCTGATGCTGAATTTTTTTACGAGACAGATAAAAAACTTTCATTTGAGCAGATGCTTGAACCACTTAAAACTGTGGTATACCACAATAAGATTGGATCTCAATTTGAAAGAGTTGAAAGAATAGAAAAAATCGCAAAATTTATAGCATCAAAACTAGGAGCTGATGAAAGTCTAGCATCACGTGCCGCTCTACTTTCTAAAGCAGATTTAAGTTCTAATATGGTCGGCGAGTTCCCAGAATTGCAAGGCATTATGGGGTCATATTATTCCAAACTTCAAGGCGAGCCTGAAGAAATTTACGATGCTATTAAAGATCAATATAAACTTAAATTTGATAGAGAATATTCAAACAAATCAGTGACATCTTTAGCTTTGTACTTAGCTGATAGGATTGAGACTCTTATTGGGATTTGGGGCATAGGTTCAGCTCCTACAGGTGAAAGAGATCCTTACGGTCTCAGAAGAGCAGCTTTGGGTTTAATTTCTGCGATAGAGTCTTTGTCAGGCTCAGAAAATGAAAATTCCCTAAACCTATCAGAAATTTTGCACTTTGCTCAAACATTATTTTCAGACATACCAAAATCTACCGCTATTGAAGTTGAATTATTTATATATGACAGGCTTAAAAACCAGTTATACAACACATACAGTAAACAGCTTGTTGACTCTGTATTGACTAATAAAACTCACATAAATGATGTGGTGCCTCGTATAAAAGCATTGTCAGATTTTTCTAAGACTTCAGAAGCATCTAGTCTAGCTACTGCAAATAAAAGGATTAGTAATATTCTTAAGAAAATCGATTACCAGCTTCCAGCTATCGATAAAACTTTATTTAAAGCAGAGGCAGAAAAAAATCTGTACGAATCTTATGTGCAGATTAAGGATGAGCTCAAATCTAAATTCACATCGAAAAACTACAACGAAGTATTCTTAAAGCTTTCTACACTTAGGGATTCAGTCGATAAGTTTTTTGAAGATGTTATGGTTATGGACGAGGACATTGCCATAAGAAATAATAGATTAGCACTTCTTAAAGAATTGCATGAGCACATGAATTTAGTTGCTGATATATCGTTGCTAGCGAATTGATATGAAATTAATTGTTCTGGACCGAGATGGGGTTATAAATGTCGATTCGGAAGACTATATTAAGACTGCCGATGATTTTCAACTTATCGACGGTTCAGCACAGGCTATTTCTAAATTAAATCTTGCTGGGTATAGAGTTGTAGTTGCTTCAAATCAATCTGGTCTTGGTCGTGGCTATTTCGATATTCATGCACTTCATCAAATGCACAGAAAACTTCAAGTCATCCTAAAAGATTTGGGGGGCTACATAGATGCATTTTTCTTTTGCCCACATACACCAGAAGATGATTGTCTTTGTCGTAAGCCCAAACCTGGTTTATTTGAAGACATAATTAATCGGTACAAGTTAGACATAACTGAGCATCCATATTTTGCCGTTGGTGACTCCTTACGTGATCTGCAAGCATCAGCTACTGCTGGATTTGAGCCCATTCTAGTAAAAACTGGCAATGGGAGTAAAACTCTAGCATCAGAGTCTTTTTTAGAATTCCAAGATGATATAGGTTATGAAGTTCCTGTGTTCGAGAATTTGCTTAGCTTTGTAGAAAAGTATTTGCTTGCAGATATGTAATTATGAAAAAGGCTATTTTCAACACACTTTTAGCTATAAACACCATAATTTTTGGAAGCCTTAGTCTGGTACTTTTTCCATTTGACCTATACACAAAATGGTCCGTAATTAAGCTTTGGCCAAAAATTACAATATGGCTAGCTAAAGTCATCTACGGCATTAAATATAAGGTAAAGGGGCTGGAAAATATCCCTAACAAAGGTGCAATCTATATGTCCAAGCACCAATCTGAATGGGAAACATTTTTTTTACCGACCATTTTCAACCGCCCTACATGCTATGTTTTAAAAAAGGAGCTTCTGAATATACCTTTCCTGGGGTGGGGTCTTAGATGTGCTGGTCATATACCTATCGATAGAAAAAATCCACGTTCTGCTATGAAGCTTATCCTCTCTGAAGGTATGGATAGGATAAAAAATAATGCAAATATAATAATATTTCCAGAAGGTACTAGAACACCTGTCGGTTCAAGCAAACATTATAAGAAAGGCGGATCGTTTTTAGCTAGCTTTTCAAAACTAGGTGCCATTCCTATTGCAATTAACTCTGGACACATTTGGTCGAGAGATTCAAAAAATATTAAGTCTGGTACTATTACAGTTTCAATAGGGCCATTAATTCCGAGTGACGGTCTCAGCTCTGAAGAGCATTTAGAAAAAGTTCAGCAATGGATTGAAAACGAGATGCGAACATTGAATCCGGAACACTATGTCTGAAAATCAACTATGCTTAATCCCACAAAACGAAATTGAGTTAGAACTTGATGAGGAATTAATACTTGTCCACATCGTACGTAAACCAAGAAAAAGATTAGTTCTTAAAATCACACCAGAAGGAGTAATACTTAGTACTCCTCCACATATAAGTAACGAGAAAATTAGTTTATTCTTAAATCAAAATAAGGATTGGCTACTAAAAAAATACAAAGCTCTTAAACCAATATTTAAACCTAAAAACGATTGGGTATATGGTGGTCGTATTCATTTTATGGGTGCAGATTACAAAATTACTCCCATTATTTCGCTTGAAAAGCCAGAAATAATGAATACTGAATTTCTAATTCCTGCCATAAATGAACACGACAAAATTAAGGAATTATGCGTATCTTGGCTTTACATAAAGGCTTTGGACATTTTGAATCAAAGAACTAATTATTTCGTAAAAATAACTCAAAATTCATTTATGCAGATGAAACTTAGCAAATCGATTTCTGTTTGGGGACGATGCACGAGCAAAAAAGAAATTCAACTAAACTGGAGACTTATACATCTACCTCTAAGACTTATTGATTACGTTATAGTTCATGAACTAGCCCATCTTAAACACTTAAACCATAGCAGTAAATTCTGGGCGGAAGTAGAAAGAACATTGCCAAACTATTTGGAATTGGATCGAGAAATTAAGACTTATTCAATCTCTTCTCTAATATGAAATCGGATAACTTAATGTAGTCGTCAACCCCTAAATCTTCTGCTCTTAGGGCCTCGTTTATATTTAAAAATTCCCAATCGATATCGTAAGACTTTAGAACCCCTCTAAGCATTTTTCTTCTTTGAGAGAAGGCTTGTTGAACAACCTTTGAAAACACATCATAGGACTTTGGCTTAGGTCTATCACTTGCAAGAGGGAGCATCTTGACTACAGCAGAATCTACCTTAGGTGGTGGTGTAAATGCTTCAGGAGGAACATCAAGTATGGAATGCATTTTATATCGCTCTTGAAGCATAACTGATAACCTGCCATACTCCGAACTACCAGGTTTAGCAACCATTCTGTCCACCACTTCCTTTTGAAGCATGAAATGTTGGTCAACTACAGAATCAGCATATTTAAGTAGATGAAAAAGAATAGGACTAGATATATTATATGGAAGGTTACCAACTATCCTTAAGGGTGTAGGAAATATGGAAAAATCTACATCCAGTACATCTGATTCGATAACAGTTAGTTTTGATTCATCATGTGTTTTTCTAAGCTTAGCAGCCAAATCTCTATCAATCTCAATCACATATAGATGATTTAATTTAGATAGTAGAACATTAGTTAATGCAGATAAGCCAGGACCTATCTCAACAACACAATCAGAGGCATTTAACGATAATTTACGAACAATCTCATCGGGCACACTTTGGTCAGTCAAAAAATGCTGACCAAATCTTTTCCTAGCTTGATGTGCCATAGATTACTGGGCTGTTTTAAATCCAGTAAGCCTATTTTCGATATAGGATTGAGTACGTAGTTGATTTATCCAATCTTCCAATATGTTTTCTGACTGCTGCTGATAAAGCATTTCATATGCTACATCTTTTCTAATGTCAGATTTACGGTCAAGGCTTCTTCTTTCAAGAACTTCCATTATGTGCCAACCAAATTTAGTACGGATAGGTTCACTAACTTGGTTAAGTGGCAATGAAAACGCCGCCTGATCAAAAGCAGGGTCCGCACTTCCACGCACTATCCAGCTAAGATCTCCTCCTAATGGAGCAGACGTGTCATCTGAATATTTTTCAGCTAAATCACTAAATTCTGCACCAGATTTAAGTTGATTAGCAATATCAACTATTTTTTCATATGCCTTTTGCTCATCAACAACTGGATTAATAGCAACAAGAATATGGCGAACATGGGATTCTTCTACTTCAACAGGACCTTCTTTTATAGCAGCTTTTTCCTTTTCGCTAAGCTGTGGTTGCGGTGGGTCTGGAAGCCTAACATTTACTGTTTTAACTCTTTGATCTACTAAACCTCTTCTTTCTACTACTCGTAGAATATGAAAGCCATTTGCTGCTTGGAATACACCAGAAGTGCGACCATCTCTCACATTTTTAGTAGCATTCATAAACAGGGCTGGCCAATCCTCATTCATACGAATACCAAGATTTCCGCCATTTGCCGCTTCAGGACCATCAGAATACTGACGTGCCACATCTGCGAATTTTTGACCTTTTCTTATTTTACTTAAAGCCTCATTTGCTTTAGCCTTAGCTGCAGCAACCGTCTCAGGCGAAGATCCCTCAGGAACACGGATATAGATATGTTGTAGAGAAATGGCCTTAGGTACAAAGTATTGCTCTACCACTTGGCGTTTTTCAAATCTAGGCTCAACTTTAACAGGCTCTTTGTACCCCTTTGGTAGTCCAGTAGGATTTTGAGCTAAATACGCTTCTATATCATGAGGTGTAATATTTATACGATCACGAATAATTGCGGCTTTTAAATCTTCAATCAAAATCTGCTGGCGTATATTTTTTAAATACTCATCCCAATTTATATTGTATTGAGAAGAAGCAGCTTTCATTTGTTCAGGAGTTAAACCATTTTGAGCAGCAATATTCTGTATAGCTTGAGCTACCCTTTGGTCTGACACAGTAAGTCCTCTCTCCTTTGCGAAAGTATCCATTAATTTTTCATCTATAAGAGATTGAAGTACTGCTTCATCTGAAAAATGTTGGCCAGAAATGCGCAAAGTATTTAGTCTTGAAGCAAAGTCACCCATAGTTATAACTTCATCATTAACCACTGCAAGGATTTGCTCAGTTGCATTTTTAGACAGCGTATGTTTAACCTGATTTTTAACTTGTTTTGTATCGCTTTGTGCAATTGCAAATACACTTGATAAAGCTAGAGATAAAGTGATTATTTTTTTTGTAAATGACATTATTCGTACCTTTCAAACGGAGAAATCTCAGGAATTGGATTAGAAATATTTTGATATCCTGGGATACTAGACTTTAAAAGCCCCAACGGATCAGGCCCAGCTGAACCTAACCCATTTAATTCTAACTGAAAATAGATTGCCGTATTCGATTTTGAAGCGGAAAGTGCATATCGTTGTAACACAAATCTGGTAGAGAAGCAGCAATTATCCTTATATTCTAGCCCCAAAATAGATTGGGTTGATTTGCTTTCTCTAATGGAATAGTCCCATCTACCCACGGCAAATATTTTTTTTGTGATTGGCCATTGGGTGGCAATGCTCACACTCTCCCTTCCTTTAAGCTGATACACATCTATAAAACTTTTGCCATGCTCATCATAATAATAAGGTTCTTTTTGATATCTATAGGTAAATGCCAACGCTGCCAAGCGTTTAGGTTTCCATCTTAGAGAAAAGAATGTCTGCGATGACAAAAATTTCTTTTGCGAATCTATTTGCCAGCCAGCCTGAACATTTAACGTATCTGTCAAAGCTACAGAAATATCAGCCAATATTTCTGATTTTTTTAACTTATGAAGTCTTTGTTTTTTTGAAATACTAACCTTTTGCTTTGTGAAATAAAATTTCTGAGCAAGTTGCACTGCCATGCGCTCTTTTCCAGAACCTTCATCAAACCACCTAGAGGTTAAACCCATAGTTAAACTATTAGCATTATTTATTCTATCCCAACCGCCAGTAAAAATATTTTCTGAAAACGCATTAGCAAAGTTAAGATAACTCAATGAAGTGTCATATTTAGGTATGTCAGATTGGTCTTTGTATGGTATATAGAGATAGTAAAGCCTAGGCTCTAAAGTTTGGTATTTAGGCTTTCCAAATAAATGAGATTTTCTTTCAAATATCATGCCCGCATCAATTGAGTATATTGGCAATACTCTAGTCTGACTTTCAATCTGCCTACCCGACTGAGCTGAAAATTTTTTTCTTGAATTCTCGAGATTCTTCTTCCAATTAGTTTTATAGTGGGAAATATGTAATCCAATTGCCGGTTTAATATACCATCCCGCTCGTTCTATAGGATATGAAATCTTAGTGTAAGATGAAAGTCTAGACCCATCAGGAGCTAGGGGCTGGTGGGGCCAAACTTTATTTCGTTGAAATTTAAAATTCGTATAAGAAAGCTCTGTGCTGATATCAAAACCGCCTACATCGTACCATTGACCTTTAATATTTAGTTCAGGTAGTCTTTCATACTTATAGTAGTAAATATGCTTAGCTGTATCATCCGATGTTAAATCGTGCAAAGATTGATATTTTGTAAAAGCTAAAAATCCTTTAATTGAGCTATTATTTGTGAAATTTAAACTGATACTTTTAGGAAGAAATATTTTAGTTTCTTGATAGTTTTGCAGATTACTAAAATCGCGTACATAGTCAGAATCAGAAACCGCATTAAAATTTGCTTCTAGTGAGAAATCAAACCCTAAAAAACTTCCTAAAGTATGTTTGTGATTAAATCCTAATAACCACCTATTAGCTTTTCTGAGAGAATCTCGAGGTAAAAAATATAACTCTACACTTCCATTAAAAGATGGGTAAAGATATCTGAATTCGGACCCTAATTGAAACCCACGTTTATAGTAAAACTGATTATAGAGAGTTAAATCTAAATTTGGTGCTATGTTCCAGTAATATGGTACTGTTAACCCAAACCCACTCCTAGAAGTGGATGAGATAGTAGGTGTTAAAAACCCTGAGGTTCTTTCCTTTTTAAGGGGAAATGTCAAATATGGGGACCAAAAAACAGGCACATCACCTAAATACAAAGAGGTGTCAGTAGCTTCAATTTTGTTCTCGTCGTCGAAAACATCAATTTCTTTTGCTTTAAGATGCCAAAATTTGTCTTCGCAGTTACAAGAAGAGTATGTCGTTTGGCTTAAATGAAGATGATTTTCATCGATAAGTTCAGCTTTTTTAGTAGTTCCAGAACCACCATTACTAAGACGAAAATTCGCCTCATCCATAACACCAGTTTTTGCATTCACATTATATTTAAGTGACGGAGTGGCAATAAAATTCCCTCCACTTAATAATCTAACTCCACCTACAGCCTGTAATTCACCACTTTTTATGTTATAAACTATGGAATCCGCTTTAACAACTGAATCTGTTCTTCGAACCTGGGCTCCGCCATTCAACTTCACTACATCTTTATTTTTACTATAGACTACAGAATCACTAATGGTAAAAGTTGTGACATTATTTTTATCGATTTTATTGATATTAAGAAGGTCACTCGTGTCTAAAGAAGGCATATTACTTTGAGCCGCAAACATAGTAGTCGTGCTGGCTACAAATATTAATAAACCTTTACTTAAATAATCAAAAAAAATCTTAGACACAGGCAGAAGCTAGACTAGCAATTAATACTAAAATATTAAAAGAACAAATTATAAAGTAGATTGTATGGCAATAACTCCTGACTCACGATTTGAAAAACTTAGAAACTGGCTTTTTTCGTTTAAGGATAATTATGGATTTGATTTAGACTCTCTTAGAGCGGCCTCTAGCGATGCCAGCTTTAGAAGGTATTTTAGAGTCGATGCCAAAGATGGAACTTTCATAATTATGGATGCACCTCCTGAAAAACAAGACTGTAAGCCATTTATAAATATTTCAGAAAGGCTTAAAGAAGCATCCGTAAATGTCCCAAAAATACTAGAGAAAGATGAAACTGAAGGTTTTTTACTCTTAAATGACTTAGGAGAAAAAAATTATTATTCCGCTATTCATGATGGTCTTTCTGATCAGGAAATTCAAAGCATTTATTTAAAAGCTATAAATGAACTTATAAAAATGCAAAAGGCGAATAAGGAGGCATTGCCAAAATACAGTAAGGAAAAAATGCTTGAAGAACTAAAACTTTTTCCTGAATGGTACGTATCAAAGCTATCTAAATATGAATTATCAGCACCTCAAAGCATTCAGTTAGAAGAGATTTTCAATTTAATATGCGAAAGAACTTCTAAAGAGGCACAAGTTTTTGTTCATAGAGATTTTCATTCGCCAAATATTATGTACTCACCTAATGATATTGCACCTGGAATAATTGATTTTCAAGATGCCGTTGAGGGGCCTATTAGTTATGATTTGGTATCTCTAATTATGGATGCTAGAACAACTTGGGATGAAACTAGACAGCTGGATTGGGCTATTCGATATTGGGAGCAAGCAAAATCCGCAGGACTTCAAGTTCCAGATGATTTTTCTGTATTCCATGAGAATTATGAATGGATGGGCTTACAAAGAAATCTAAGAATATTAGGTGTATTCGCTAGACTATCGATTAGAGATGGGAAACATCATTATCTTGACCATATACCTAGAGTAAAAAAATATGTTCATCAGGTTGCGGATAGATACTCAAAACTAAAACCTATATCCAAGCTTTTGAATGATATTGATCAAGTAAAAACTAGATTTGGATATACATTCTAATTTTATGAAGGCAATGATTTTATGTGCAGGTCGTGGCAGTCGAATGCGACCCTTAACTGATATTACACCCAAACCTTTGCTTAAATTAGGGTCTAAACGTCTGGTAGAGTGGCATCTCGAACGTCTAAGTAATGCGGGGTTCAAGGATATTGTAATTAATTACGCATGGCTTGGAGAACAATTTCCAAAAACATTAGGTGACGGCTCAAGGTGGAATTTGAACATAAATTACTCACCTGAACCTGAAGGAGGTCTTGAAACTGCAGGTGGTATAGCCTACGCATTGGATATATTGGGTGATGATCCGATATTAGTAATAAACGGAGACATATGGTGTAATTGGAAACCAAGTGAAGCCTATAGTTATAGAGAAAAATTAGAAGAAGATGAAAAGGATGCATTCTTAGTTTTAGTGGATAATCCACAGCATAATCCTAAAGGGGATTTCACCATAGACAATAATGGTAAAATTCTAGCCGTTGAAACGAGAGAGTTTGATATGCTTACATTTGCAGGCATCGGGGTTTATAGACCCTCAATTTTCTCAGACATAGCCAAAGGTGATTTTGTTAAATTAGCCCCATTGCTTAGGACCTTGATGACTGAAGATAAAGTTATAGGTCATTATTTCAAAGGTTTGTGGTTTGATATAGGCACACCTGAAAGGCTAAATCAAATAAATAATTTAATCGGTAATTTGAATGAAGAAGACCTCTAATAAACAAGTTCTATTTAGCCCATCCTATGGAGTTCGAAAATCTCGAAGATCGAAATCATTCCTACCATTTTTGGTAGGACTTATTGTAGGCGTAGGAGGTTATTGGTTTGTTCAAGCTAATTATTTGCCACATGAATCTTCGGAGATAGATAATAAAGATTTAACTAAGCAAATTGAAGTTCTCAAGTATGAAAAAGAAGCTTTAGTTCGCCAAGTTCACGAAGCTCAAGCAAATGCCCTAGTTTTGAAATCACAAATTGAAGAAGCAGAAAAGAAAAAACTACAGGATGAAGAGTCTAAAAAAGATTTAAATCCAATCACGCCTGTAGCGGAAGAAGGAAATAACGACTCTATCGATGCATTACTTAAAACCCTTCCCGAAGACACAACAGACTCACCTATTGGGGTGAGACTGGCTGAATTTAAAGGTTATAAAGGACATCTAAACTACAAACTAATTCTCTCAGAAAAGGATAAGTCTATTACTGATAGAACTATTAAAGTTGATATCCTAGCCAAGGGTAAGTATATGAACGGTAATAGTGGTTTTGAAAACATCAAATCGTTCGATGCAGTTTCAGGACCTTATACAAATATTCAAAAATCAGTAGACCTAACAAAACGCACACTTACCCCACTTAAAGTCGAACTTAAGATTTTTGATAAATCTAACAATAAACTTATAACTAAAAGAGAGTTTGAAGTAGAACAAATTACTCCTGAAACGCCGAGTGGTGAAGCTAATCAAAACTAAAATTTAATTACATAATATTTCTTTTTCATTTTCTTGTTTCATATTTTTATATAGTAGTTATGGGAAGAAGATTTGATGAGGGTAAATTATGAATAAACCACTAACTAAAGTAATGATAGTGGATGATGATCCAGATTTAAGACAGCTTTTAGCTCAGTATTTAAACCGACATGGATACGATACCCTTTTAGTTTCAGACGGAAATGATTTAGCAGACCGTATAATTAGGTTCTCACCTGATTTAATTGTTCTAGATCGCATGTTACCTAGCGGTGATGGTGTTGATTTCTGTAGAAATTTAAGGGACCAGCACGAGGACATACCAATTATTTTGTTAACTGCTAGGGATGAAACCGCCGATCGAGTATTAGGCTTAGAATCTGGGGCTGATGACTATATTGGTAAACCTTTTGATCCTCGTGAGTTGTTGGCTCGTATAGAAACTGTTCTACGTCGCAAAAAGGGTGCTTCAACTCTCATTAAAGAGACACCTATTCACTTTGGACCATTTACTTTTGATCCTATTAAAAGACAGCTTCTAAAAGATAATGAAGTTGTTAAACTTACTGGCGGAGAAATTAATCTTCTTGAAGCTTTTGTTCAAAATCCAAGCAAGCCACTTTCTAGAGAAAAATTACTTGCTTTATCGAGAAATGATGACGAAGGCGAAAGAAATGATAGGGCCATTGACATTGCCATCCTAAGGCTACGTCGTGCACTAGAAGATGACCCTAAAGATCCTAGATGGATACAAACTGTTTGGGGTGTGGGTTATAGATTTTCTCCTAAAGCCTAACTAAAAACATGAATTTCGGGCTGTTTTTTCAGCCCTTTTTTATTTTATGAAGCTTAAACTTTTTTCCTTAAGTATACGTGCACAAATTATTTTTATGACATTTGCAACCATTATTTTGGTGCAGACTGCTATTTTTTATGCTGTAAGTTATCTTAAGGGTGGATTTATTGAGCAGATTGTCTCTTCTCAGGTTTCGAATTCCATAAACGTTATAAGGTCTTCTGTTTTACTTTTACCACCAAATAGAAGGGCTGAATTTGTGCGTCAAGCATCTAATGGTAAGTGGTCCTTATGGTCCAGAGAACTGCCACAGGACACACAAATCGTTTGTAATAGCAAATTGGAATGTAAGATATTCCCCTACCATCCAGATCAGTTTATACCTAGCCATATGAATCGCCCAAGTTTCATGCAACAAATTTTTCCAAGCATAGGGGATTTTAGTTTTTTATTTGAGGACGATAAAACATTCAGAAATAGAATCCTAAGTGAATCTAAAAAAATGGCGGAACCAAACTCTATAACAACCCTAGATAAAATTCCAAGAAACTTTAGACAGGATTTAGTAAAGCTTATACGAAATATAAATGAATCTTTGGACGACGGGACCCGAGTAGGCTTATCACAAAGTGACAACGTTCCAATTCTATATATATCACTACAACCACAGTTTAACCCTTACAACAACACATTAATTAAAGAATGGCTTGTCATTCCTATTGAAGATATAGAGCCACCTAATATCAGTTGGATTTATATGCTTTGGATTGGGCTTACAAGTTTGCTATTGCTTGGGTCTGGTTGGTATGCATGGAGAATTACTGCCCCTCTTACCCGCCTTACTCATGCCGCTGACAGACTGGGCAAGGGTGAGTATACAACTGTTGTACCAGCTGGACCACTTGAAACTAAATTACTTGGTTTACATTTTAATAAGATGGTAAAGGCGTTGGACCAAGCAAAAACCGTTCAACATACGATGTTAGCTGGATTACCACATGATTTAAAAGGACCACTTGCTCGTATGCGTTTAAGGCTTGAGATGTCTGAAGACGACCCAATCAAAAAGGGCATGCTTAACGATGTTCAAGAGATGCAGAGTATTATCGAGCAATTTATTACATATGTACGTGGAGCGGATCCTAGTCGCTACAGTTTTATTGATTTAAACCTAAATCAATGGGTTGATGAGCGAGTAAATGCTTGGCATGAGACTACACCAGATATAATTTTGGGTTCATTGCCAGAGGAAAGATTATTTGTTAAGGGTGATACCTTAGCATTGGCCAGACTTATAGATAATCTAATTTCAAATGCTTTAAAACATGGAGCTCCTCCAGTAGAAATCTCTCTTAAAAAAGAAGGTAAGAAAGCAGTTATATCAGTTTCAGACCATGGCAAAGGAATACCCGAAGACAGAAGAGCTGAGGCAGTACAAGCATTTGCTAGACTTGACTCAGCCAGAACAAAAACTGGAAGTGTTGGTTTGGGGTTGGCTCTTGTTGAAGCAATTGTTAATGCACATAAAGGTGAACTTAAACTTGCAGATGCTCCAGAAGGAGGTTTGCTAGTAAATATATATATACCGCTTATATAATATTAGGTTGTATTTTACTTATTGACCTAATATGTCTATCCAAGAAGAGGCTTTAGCCCCAAACTTTCTGAAAAACCTCATTGAATCTAATCTTAAAGATAATCTATATAAAGATAAACGCTGGGCAGGTAAACCAGGACCTGCTTCTATTCAGAATGAGGCTCCTTTGGATCAGGCAAAAATTAGAACTAGATTTCCACCAGAGCCTAATGGTTATCTTCACCTAGGACATGCTAAAAGCATAATAATAAATTTTGGCTTAGCTGAAGAATACGGAGGTGTGTGTCATTTAAGGTTTGATGACACCAATCCTGAAAAAGAAGATACTGAATACGTCGAAGCCATAAAAGACTCTGTTAAATGGCTAGGATACGATTGGGAAAAAGACGGGGAAAGTAATCTTTATTATGCTAGCGATTATTTTGATTACTTTTATGATTTTGCCACTGCGTTAATTAAAAATGGAGATGCGTATATTGATGAACAAACACCTGAAGAAATGCGCATAAACCGTGGAACCTTAACTGAAGCAGGTAAGGATTCACCATGGAGAAATCGCCCTATTGAGGAATCTCTCGATTTATTCACACGAATGAAAGACGGGGAGTTTCCAGATGGAAGCTACGCACTAAGAGCAAAAGTTGATATGGCATCCCCAAACATAAACATGAGAGATCCTGTTATATATAGAATCAAACATGCACATCATCACAGAACTGGAGACAAATGGTGCATATATCCTATGTACACTTTTGCCCATCCGATAGAGGATGCTCTTGAAGGTATAACTCACAGTTTTTGTACATTGGAATTTGAGGATCAACGTCCGTTTTATGAATGGCTATTGGATAAATTGGAATCCTTGGGCCTTTTAAGACACCCTCTTCCAAAACAAACCGAGTTTTCTCGGCTTAATGTACAGCACATCGTAACAAGCAAACGTAAATTACTCAACTTAGTTGAAAAAGGTATAGTTGATGGCTGGGATGATCCAAGAATGCCTACCATCGCTGGTTTGCGCCGTCGTGGTTACACCCCAAATAGTATTCACCTATTTATTAAAAGATTGGGTGTGTCTAAATCTGACTCGTTTATAGACTATAAATTGCTTGAACAGGCTTTGCGTGATGACCTCGATCCCATTGCTCCTCGTGCAGTAGCAGTTCTTGACCCTATTAAATTAGTGATAAATAACGTACCCGAGGACTTTGAGGAGCATTGCCACGCACCTATAAATCCTCATGCTCCCGAAGCTGGAAATCGCGAATTTATGCTTACAAAGGAGTTGTGGATCGAACGTGAAGATTTTATGGAGGAACCACCTAAGAAGTACTTTAGGTTGTTTGTCGGTAATAAAGTTCGTCTTAAATATGGCTATATTGTTGAATGCACTGGATTTTTAAAAGATTCTGGTGGCAATGTATCCGAGGTCTACGTTGATTTAATTCCAGATACCAAAAGTGGTACTTCTGGCTCATCTTCTATTAAAGTTAAGGGAAATATTACTTGGGTTAGCACCAAATATGCCCTACCAGCTCAAATCAATTTATACGACAGGCTATTTACAGAAGCTTCACCTGATAGTGGCGGAAAAGATTATATGGATTACATAAATCCAAATTCTTTGAAAGTTGTCAATGGTTGGTTGGAGCCAGGTATAGACACTAATCCTGGAAATATATGGCAGTTCGAACGACTGGGTTATTTTATTGCGGATCCTAGTAGTACTTCTGAAAAAGGTATAATTAATCGCAGCGTTACTCTTAAAGACTCATGGGTTGGCTAAGTTGGTGATTTATGGCGGTAAACACTCGAATTCTAGAATTTAAAAATGTAAATTTACTCACACTACGTTTAATACTAAGAAGCACTGATTTTCTTAGTATTGAACAAAATTTAAACGATTTTCTTTCTACTCCTAATGGTCAGCTTTTACACGGAGAAAATATCGTTATAGATGCATATGCCTTATTTCAGCCTATAACGTGGTCAAAATTAGTTGAGTTGCTAGCTAGATATAAGATTAGTGTAATTGGTATCTTTACTAATAAAGGATTGAAACCTAGTATTGAGGATGCAGGATTTAAGTTTATTGAATTGCCAAACTCCTCTAAGGAGACCTCTTCAGCCAGCATCCAATCTAATGAAGCACCCAAACCTGAAGTATCTTCAGTAAAAACCGAACAAAAACCTGTAGTTCCACAACCCATTGCCTCATCAAAACTTTCACAAAATCTTATTATTGAGCGTCAATTAAGATCAGGTGAGCGGGTGTATGCCGAAGGCGGTGATTTAGTTGTAATTGGAGATGTTAGTGCCGGTGCTGAAATTATCGCAGACGGTAATATTCATGTTTACGGTCATTTAAATGGTCGTGCAGTTGCAGGAGCTAAGGGTGATACAGAAGCTAAAATTTTTACTACACATCTGAATCCTAGCTTAGTTGCAATTGCTGGATTTTATAGATTGTTTGATGGGGATTTTAAAACCGATGCCCTAGGTAAGGCGGCTGTTGTAAGCTTACTGGGAGAAACATTGCAGTTCAACCCCCTTCGCATGTAAATTAGGTTAAGATAAAGTAATTATAAATAAATTAGAGGATACTTTAATGACACGTGTAATAGTAGTAACTTCTGGAAAAGGTGGTGTTGGTAAAACCACTACCAGTGCGAGCTTCTCCACTGGTTTAGCTATGCGCGGCCATAAAACTGCCGTTATCGACTTTGACGTCGGCTTGCGTAATCTTGATTTGATTATGGGCTGTGAGCGTCGTGTTGTATATGATTTTATTAATGTAATCCAAGGTGATGCTACTCTTACTCAAGCCCTAATTAAAGATAAAAAATTTGATAATCTTTATGTTCTTGCTGCCTCACAAACCCGCGATAAAGATGCACTTACTAAAGAGGGTGTCGAAAAAGTTATCAACGAACTTAAAGAACAAGGGTTTGAATATATTGTTTGTGATTCTCCGGCTGGGATTGAAACTGGTGCAAACTTAGCGATGTATTTTGCTGACGATGCTTTGATTGTTAGTAACCCAGAAATTTCCTCATTACGTGACTCAGACCGTATGATTGGTATTTTGCAATCTAAGTCTGCACGTGCAGAAAATGGATTAGAGCCTATTAATAATTTCCTAGTCGTAACTCGTTACAATCCAGAACGCGTAGTTGCAGGTGAGATGTTCTCTTTGGATGATATAAAAGACTTTCTTAATATCCCTATTAAAGGCGTAATTCCAGAATCTAAAGATATACTAGATGCTTCAAACACTGGTGTACCAGTTATTCTAAATGAA
This sequence comes from Taylorella equigenitalis ATCC 35865, assembly GCF_000276685.1. Classification (NCBI taxonomy): domain Bacteria; kingdom Pseudomonadati; phylum Pseudomonadota; class Betaproteobacteria; order Burkholderiales; family Alcaligenaceae; genus Taylorella; species Taylorella equigenitalis. The sequence goes on from NC_018108.1 coordinate 1,435,532, forward strand.
AATAGTGATAGTGGACGGGCATATGCTGATTTGGTTGACCGCTATTTAGGAAAGGACCTTCCATTCCGCTTTACTGATTATCAAAAACCTGGCTTCTTTAAGAAACTTTTCGGAGGTTAGGTTATGGCTTTATTTGATTATTTTTTCGGTCAAAAGAAACGCAGTACTGACATAGGAAGAGAACGTTTAAAACTAATCTTAGTAAGAGATCGCGAAGCTACTGGAGGAACTGAAGCTAAAGCTGATTTCCTACCTCAACTACAAAAGGAATTGATTGAAGTTATTTCTAAATACATCAAAGTTAATCCAGAGGATATTAAGGTTTCACTTGATAGGCAGGATTCTCTGGAAGTATTAGAAGTTAAGATTGAAATGGATCCAGATTCGCTAAATAAATAATTAAAGTGAATTGCTAACATTAGGGGTGGATTAAATAGTCCACCCCTAAGCTTTTTCCTAGATTGAAATCTATAATATGGAAATGCAATACATAAAAATCACTCAAATTTAAGAGAGTTATACATCCCCAAGATTCGCCTGCACCTACACTTAGGTATAATCTGAAGAGACTTCTAACTTGTGAATTATAAATAGTTTGGTCATCTAACTTTTCGTCGATCCTAAGTAAAGCAAACCACATATTTTTGAGAGATGGAGTTTGTGTGTTATTAAATATCTGTTAGGAGCCCCTGTTAAATTTAAATCGCAAACAAGCATAGTTCCCAAACAATATAAAATCAAATTTGATTCTAACATTCAAAAATTTAACAGGCTTTACAAAATTCTCAACTACTTCAATGCCTTATATCTAATACGTTTTGGTTGCACACCTGCCTCACCTAAACGACGTTTCTTGTCTGCTTCGTATTCTTGATAATTTCCATCAAAAAATACCACTTGCGAATCGCCTTCAAAAGCAAGTATATGGGTGGCAATGCGATCGAGAAACCATCTATCATGACTAATCACCAAAATACATCCTGCAAACTCAAGCAAAGCATCCTCAAGTGCACGAAGTGTTTCAACATCCAAATCATTTGATGGTTCGTCGAGCAAGAGGACATTGCCACCTTTTAGAAGGGTTTTAGCCATATGCAGACGCCCCCGCTCACCGCCTGACAAAGTTCCAACTTGCTTGTTTTGGTCGGAACCTTTGAAATTAAATCTGCCCAAATAAGCACGTGAAGGCATTTCAAATTTACCCACTGTTAACAAATCAGCACCATCTGAAACGAACTCAAAAACCGTTTTAGAATCGGCAAGCCCATCACGAGACTGGTCCACGAAGCTCATGTTAACGGTCTGACCAATTTTTATTTCTCCAGAATCAGGCTTTTCAACACCTGCAATCATGCGGAAAAGCGTAGATTTACCAGCTCCGTTAGGACCAATTATCCCAACAATAGCACCAGGAGGCACTTTAAAACTTAGATTATCAATCAGTAGACGATCACCATAGGATTTTGTGACATTATTGAACTCAATGACCTCATTACCCAAACGCTCAGCAACTGGTATAAATATTTCCTGCGTCTCATTTCGTTTTTGATAATCATAGGAAGATAGTTCTTCAAATCGAGCAAGACGGGCTTTAGATTTAGCTTGTCGACCTTTAGGATTTTGTCGCACCCATTCAAGCTCTTTTTGGATTGTGCGTTGACGTGCTGACTCTTGTGCCTCCTCTTGTTTAAGACGGTTCTCCTTCTGCTCAAGCCATGAACTGTAGTTCCCCTTCCAAGGTATCCCATATCCGCGGTCGAGCTCCAGAATCCATTCGGCAGCATTGTCCAAGAAATAGCGATCATGCGTAACAGCAACAACTGTGCCTGGGAACTTCTGCAAATACTGTTCCAACCAGTCAACACTTTCGGCATCTAAGTGGTTCGTAGGTTCGTCAAGCAATAGCATATCTGGCTTCGATAAAAGAAGTGCACACAAAGCCACGCGTCGCTTTTCACCTCCTGACAGATTCCCAATCACCGCATCCCAGGGTGGCAATCTCAAGGCATCCGCCGCAATCTCCATCTGGTGTTCAATATCATCAGCACCTGAGCTTGCGGCCGCAGATATTATGGCCTCCAGCTCAGCCTGCTCTGCCGCCAGTTTATCGAAATCTGCATCAGGGTCTGCATACTCTTGATACACTTCATCCAAACGCTTCCTCGCAGCAAAGACTGCACCTAGTCCCTGTTCAACTGCTTCTCGTACGGTATGTTCTGGGTTCAGTTGTGGCTCCTGGGGAAGATAACCAATATTTAAATCGGCCATAGGCACAGCTTCGCCTTCAATCTCCTTATCTTCACCCGCCATAATCTTAAGCAATGTGGACTTACCTGATCCATTTAGCCCAAGAACACCAATCTTAGCTCCTGGAAAGAAAGACAAAGAAATATCACGCAAAATTTGCTTCTTAGGTGGAACAATTTTCCCTACCCTATTCATTGTGAAAACGTACTGTGCCATGCTCAACCATTCAAAAAAAATAAATCTATTTTAAGCCATATCCTATAATAGAAATTCATCAAAATACTGCGAGGAACCTATGAAAAAATTCTCTTCTACAGAAGTAATCTTATTAGAAAAGGCTTGCGACTCATTAAGTGGAGAGCTAGGGAAAGTTGTTCTTGCAGAAATCGATGAGACTGAGGAGGGTTATGAATGGGTCGCTTTCGCCATTCCTCTTGAAACCACCGACAATCCTGATGAGTATGATGCTGTCATGCAAATAGGAGGTCCAAATGCCCGCCTAATTGGTAGCTCATCTTTAAACAAAGAATTCACAGAATCACCCTACGCTGCGACATTTATTGCAGGCATTCAAATTGGAGAACCTCCTCTTAGATTTACACGAATAGATGCTTCAGGTGATGAGGTTGATTGGTCAAATGATTTAGAAGGTTTATTGCCTTATGATTTTGTGGTGGCAATGACCCCTTTAGCAGAGGATGATGATATCGAGGAATGGGTAGAGATTTCTAAGATTCAGGATGCAATTGATAATCCTACGAACCTGATTTCACATTTAAATTTGGATAAAAAAAATGACTCCAAATAATGGAGTCACTTTCACGAAAATCCTAATTTTTAATAATTAAGCTTTCTTAACTTTTTCAAGCATCTTAAAAGTGCCTTTTGAAGAACCTACAAAAAGTCTTTTAAGTGCTTTACCTAGGCAACGACGCTCTAGAGTATTACGGCGATTACGCTTAATCTCAGCCATAAATACACCCTCATAAAAATTCAATTAAAACAATCATTTAACCACAAAAATACATATAAATCAATAGCTTTATACTTTATATGACGCATTTCAGATTGTAAATTGAAACGTGCTAAAAATAAGCCCTATAGCTTTATGCTCTCTCAGTCGCATGCTCAGTTACTCAACCACGCCCAGCATCCAATAAGGCCTTCCGATTGACCATCTCCAAAGCCAACTCATAAGCTGTTCTTAAAGACCTCTCGTCCGCGATTCCTTTGCCAGCAATATCGTAGCCCGTACCATGATCAACACTGGTCCTAATAAACTTACACCCTGCTGTTATATTTACACCCTTATCTAATCCTAAATATTTAACTGGTATAAGAGCTTGGTCGTGATACATAGCAACAACAAAATCAAACTCCCCTTTACGTGCTCTCATAAATACTGTATCAGGTGGGAGTGGGCCATAAACTTGAGTCGACGATTCGCGAAATGTAGCTATTACTGGCTCAATTATTTCTATCTCCTCATTTCCGAACTTTCCATGTTCTCCAGCGTGAGGATTTAAGCCAGCGACAGCAATTCTAGGGTTGTCAAATCCCAAAAGAGAAGCACATTGATGTGCATTTTCTAAGGCAATACAAACAGACTCCATAGTTATATGCTTAGGCACTTCAGATAAGGGAATGTGGTCAGAAACAAGAACTGTGCGAAGCTCATCATTCAAAAGTACCATACTCACATGCGATGTTTTTTCTGTATATTTATCTAACACTTCTGTGTGCCCCGCATAATCATGTCCGCCAAGTTTCCAAGCATGCTTATTAATTGGGGCGGTCACTATTGCCGATATTTTTCCTTCATCCGCATAATCTACAGCTTTTTGAAATGCTTGAAAACTTACATCTCCACCATACGCAGAAGCAACTCCAAACTCAAAAACTCCATCCGCATTTGAATTGCACTGATAAACAGGAATTTCATTTTGGCAATGCTCCTGAACATCTCCTATCTCATGTATTAATTTGAATTTAACATCTACATATCCAAGGCGTGAGGCGTACGTTTCAAGACATTTCATATCCCCAAAAACAATGGCTTTATGCGAAAGTGGTTGCCTAAAAAGTTTTATAATTATTTCTGGTCCAATACCTGCAGGATCGCCCATCGTAATACCAATTGGTGGGATATTTTCTCTACTCATTTCTCTACTCTATGACTTCAAAAATTCAAATCTTCGGTGCTAAGCAAAATCATTTAAAAAATCTCGATGTACAAATTAACACTGGGGAAATTACCGTAATCACTGGTGTATCTGGCTCGGGAAAAAGTTCATTAGCTTTCGATACATTATACGCAGAAGGTCAGAGAAAATATGTAGAAACATTTTCACCATATGCCCGTCAGTTTTTGGATCGCATGGATAAACCGCAGGTGGAGAGGATTGAGGGGATATTGCCAGCCATAGCGATAAATCAAACTAATCCAGTTCGAAATTCACGTAGCTCAGTAGGCACTATGACTGAGTTAAATGACTTAATTAAATTGTTATATCACCATGCTGGAATATTGCACTGTCGTTGTTGTGGACGAGTTGTAGAGCGGTTTAACGCAGAATCGATTTTAAAAAATCTTTCAAAAAATATACGATCTAATGAGTCAAAATTAGTTGTCACCTTTGCTGTAAAAATACCAAAAAATTTCACACAGGATGAAATTGAGCAATATCTTTCTCATCAAGGTTATGGTCGAATTCAAAGAGAGCAATCTCTTGAAGATGACTCTGGGGAAAAGACACTTTTTGTTATACAGGATAGATTTAAGTTAGCGAGAGTTGCAAAATCACGTGTTTATGAGGCTATTGAAACTGCTTCTCGTTTTGGACATGGAAAAATTTATATATTTGAATTATTTTCAAGTGAAGATGGGACTGACTATGAATTAGTACATCCATTTAGCGATCAACTCAGATGCGACCACTGCAATATATCGTATTCTGAAGTTACACCCTCACATTTCTCTTTCAATTCTCCAGCTGGTGCATGTGAGACATGTCGTGGGTTTGGACGTACTATGGGCATTGATTACAACCTAGTAATACCTGACAAAACTAAATCCCTAGCACAAGGTGCTATTAAGCCATTTCAAACCGCCACTGGAAATGAATGCCAAAAGGAGCTAATAAAATATGCCTCAAAAGCAAAAGTACGCACCGACATCCCATTCAAAGACTTAAGCCCAACTGAGCAATCTTGGGTTATCAATGGAGATCCTGATTTTGCCTTTACACAAAAAGACTGGAGAACCAAATGGTATGGCGTTGCCGCTTTCTTTAAGCACTTAGAGTCTAAATCTTATAAAGTACACGTACGCGTACTTCTATCAAAATATCGTACATATAATACCTGCCATTTTTGTAATGGATCGAGATTAAAACCTGATTCAACGTTATGGAGAATTGGCGAACAAAAAGGCACTTCAATAAAAAATTACGATCGATTCATGCCTGTAGAAGCCAAGTGGTCTAAAAAGCAATTGGACGATATGCCTGGCCTTTGCATTCATGATTTAATGCGTCTTTCCATAGCGGATTTAGAAAAATTTTTCGATACAGAAAAATTCGAGGCTCCTGAGCTCAAATTAGTAATTGACGAAATCAAAGTTAGAGTTCGTTATCTTAATCGAGTTGGTCTTTCCTATTTATCTCTTGACCGACAAAGTCGCACTCTTTCAGGAGGTGAAGTTCAACGAATCAATCTTACAACAGCTTTGGGTACTTCCCTTACAAATACATTGTTCGTCCTGGATGAACCATCTATTGGCCTCCACCCTCATGACACAAATCAAATTATAGATGTTATGCAAGGTCTTAAAAAAAGTGGCAATACCCTTGTTGTAGTCGAACACGACCCACAAATAATGTATTGTGCTGATAGAGTTTTGGATATGGGACCAGGGCCAGGAGAACGTGGTGGAGAAATTGTTTTCGATGGCACTCCAAATGAATTAAAAAATTCTAATTCTCTAACAGGCAAATACCTTGCAAATGTTCTTCGTGTAGAAGCTCCAAAACCAATGAAGGTTTCTAAAAACACACCACGATTAGTTCTTAGTGGAGCACGTGCAAATAATCTTAAAAATCTCGATGTGGAATTTCCATTAAATCGTTTAGTTTGCATTACTGGAGTTTCAGGGTCTGGCAAATCATCCTTGGTCCAAAATGTGCTCTTCCCTGCATTGCTTGAACATTTCCAAAAACCAAATTCATCAGCTGGAAATTTTGATTCTCTACTTGGTGCAGAGATGCTTTCAGACGTGATTATGGTAGATCAGTCACCTATAGCGAAAACAACTCGATCTAACCCTGCAAGTCATGTTGGGGCCTATGATGCAATTAGGAAAATATTTGCTGAGACGGATATGGCTAAGGAACGTGGGTACACTTCTGGAACCTTTAGTTTTAATAGTGGTAATGGGCGTTGTCCAACATGCCAAGGCACGGGCTATGAATATGTAGAAATGCAGTTTCTGTCAGACGTTTATCTTAAATGCCCTGATTGCAATGGTAGGCGTTTTAAACAGGAAATTCTAGAAAATTATGTTGAACATTTAGGTCGTAAAGCAAATATTGCCGACGTGTTGGAAATGACAGTAAACGAGGCACTAGTTTTTTTCAAGGGCATGCGAGAAGTATGTTCACGGTTGCAACCTTTGGTGGATGTTGGATTGGATTATTTAGCTCTGGGACAACCTGTACCTACACTTTCTGGAGGTGAGTCACAACGTTTGAAATTAGCAGGGCATCTAGTTAAAGCCTCAAATTCCAAAGCTAAAACAAAGGGGATCATGTTTTTATTTGATGAGCCCACAACTGGTTTGCACTTTCACGATATATCAAAATTAATGGGTTCATTTAGAAAACTACTCGAAGCAGGTCATTCCATAATCATTATTGAACACAACTTGGATGTAATCCGTGCTTCCGACTGGATAATTGATTTAGGACCTGCTGGTGGAATTGAAGGTGGTCATATCGTAGAATCTGGTTCGCCTGAGGATATAAAAAAGAACAAAAAATCTTTAACTGGTATTGCCCTCATTGACTATGAAGAAGCGACATCTGCAAAATACACAAATGCTTTGTTTGATAAATCCAAAGAACTTAAATACAAATTTGAAACAGCACCTAAAGAAATATCAATTCAAAACGCTTACGAGCATAATTTAAAAAATGTATCCGTAAAAATCCCACATAATAAATTTACAGTTATCACAGGAGTTTCTGGATCAGGAAAATCAACTCTTGCATTTGATATTTTATTTAACGAGGGTCAAAGAAGATATTTAGAATCCCTAAATGCTTACGCCCGTTCATATGTTAAACCTGCAGGAAAACCTGATGTAGATGCTATATACGGAATACCACCCACTGTAGCAATAGAACAGAGAACAAGTCGTGGTGGAAGAAAATCAACTGTAGGTACCATGACCGAAATTCACCATTTTTTACGACTTTTATATCAAAAACTTGGAACCCAATACTGCCCTTCATGTGACGTGCCTGTCGAAGCCTTTAGCACAGAACAAATTGAAGAAATGGTTTGGTCAAAATATAAAAATAAGAACATAACTTTTCTAGCTACATTAGTCTCCAAAAGAAAGGGCTACTACACAGATTTAGCTAAATGGGCAAAAAAATCAAGATTCGAAACTTTAAGAGTCGATGGTAAAGAAATTCCAGTACACCCATGGCCTAGACTAGATAGATATATTGATCACACAATTGAACTTCCAGTATTTAGTGGAAAATTAAGTACAAAATCAATATTTTCGACTGCTTTGGAAACGGCCCTCCAGCATGGCAAAGGTGCTTTTAGTATTTTAGATAAGGACGGTGGGCAAAATTTCTATTCAACCAAAAGAGCTTGCCCTCTTTGCAATACCGCATTCCCCGAACCAGACCCTCGTATGTTTTCATATAACTCATCCCAAGGGTGGTGCCCTGATTGTATGGGCACAGGATTAATTAACGATATTGCATTTAATGAAATTGAGAACAACGAATCCCTCGAATCCGATGCTATACAAAATGTAGATTATGATTATTTAGGAGTTTGCCGAAATTGCAATGGGGCTAGGCTCAATAGCATTGCCAGAGCATTTAAATGGAAAGAAAAATCGATTACGCAATTAAGCAAATTATCGATTGACAAAGCTTATGATTTTTTTACTGCAATAGACTTAGATAAACGTGAGCAAACCATTGGACGTGACATATTAAGAGAAATAAATTCAAGATTGGAATTTATGAAATCCGTAGGTTTGGATTATCTGTCGCTCAACAGATCCGCACCTACTCTTTCTGGTGGTGAGGCTCAAAGGATACGACTTGCTGCTCAATTAGGGTCAAATTTGCAAGGTGTTTGTTATGTTTTAGATGAACCCACTATTGGTCTACATCCAAGAGACAACCGAGTGCTATTGAAATCACTAAAAAAACTTGAGTCTAATGGCAATACTCTAGTCGTCGTGGAACATGATGATGACACGATAAAATCCGCTGAACATATTATCGATGTGGGACCTGGGGCAGGTGTGCGTGGAGGGAAAATCATTGCCCAAGGCACATATGATGAAATATTAAAAAATAAAAATTCAGTAACTGGACATTATTTAGCAAACCCACTAAAACATGATTTTTCTAGTCGCCTAGACTCTAAGTCACAAGCAGATATGCTTTCAATTGAAGGTGCGAACTTACACAATATTCATGATATAGACCTACAGATTCCTGTTGGCTGTTTGACCGTTGTAACAGGAGTTTCTGGCTCTGGAAAATCGACACTTGCACGAGAAATTCTTTTAACGAATGTTAAAGAAGCTATTGCCAACATAAAAAATCCTAGAAACATTGAATGGAAAAATATTCATAAACTTGATGGATGGGAGAAACTAACAAGAGTTTTAGAAGTTGACCAAACGCCAATCGGTAAGACCCCTCGCTCTTGTCCTGCTACTTACGTTGGATTTTGGGATGAAATTCGAAAACTTTTTGCTCAATCTACGGAAGCTAAAATGCGGGGATGGACGGCTTCACGTTTTTCCTTTAATACAGGCAAAGGGCGTTGCTTGATTTGTGAAGGTCAAGGTATGCGAACTGTTGAAATGAATTTTCTTCCCGACGTTAAGGTTCAATGTGAGGCTTGTAGTGGAATGAGATTTAATTCTGATACGCTTGCAGTTAAAGTGCGTGATAAAAGCATTGGCGATGTGCTTAAGATGGACATTGATGAGGCGATTCCTTTTTTTGAAAATCATCCAAAGATTTTGCGTCCGTTAATGCTTCTACAGGATGTGGGGCTTGGATACTTAACATTGGGGCAACCGTCACCTACTCTTTCAGGAGGGGAAGCTCAGCGAATCAAACTAGTTACTGAATTAGTTAAGGCACGCATGGATGAAGGCGTTACTAAAACTGGGAGAGCATCTGTACGTGCACATACATTGTACGTGCTAGATGAGCCGACGGTTGGTTTATCCATGGCTGATGTTGAGAAATTAATTATTGTATTGCACCGACTTGTAGATAGCGGAAATACTGTGGTTGTGATTGAGCATAACTTAGATGTGATGGCAGAGGCTGATTGGATTGTCGATATGGGTCCCGAGGGAGGAGATCGTGGGGGTCGTGTAGTTTATAGTGGGACACCTTCCAAAATGCTAAAAACCAAAGGTCATACAGCCAAAGTTTTAAATGAACTTAAATCACAATCCCGTGCTTCTTAATTATAATTTCTAAGGCAATCTGGGCAAGTGCAAACCCCATAGTTCCCGTTATAGAAACTAATGATCCGTAACCAGCACATGAAAGACCCTGAGGGGAATTGCGATTTGCCCATAGGCTAGGCATCATCGCTTTTTGTCTAAACCAAACCGTTTGAAATCCCATGTTCTGATTACGATAGAATTCAGAGCTTGATGGAAAACCGTGTTCTTTTCTAAGAATATCTCTGACTCTTTTTAAGAGATTATCGTTCTGAACATGGGCTATATCACTGGTTTGTAGGGAGAACACATCTGTTTTACCGCCAGCACCGCCAGCCATTAGAAGCGGAATTTGTACCCTTTCACAGGCGAGGGCAATTGCAACCTTTACGCGAGCCTCGTCTATGCAATCGATAAAAATATCAGGCTTTTGGGTGGCAATGATTTCTTCTACATTTTGAGTGGTAAAAAAATCGTCAATTAAATTAAATTTACAATCAGGCTGAACTTCAAGCAATCGGTCTTTCAAAGCCTCTATCTTTGCCAACCCCAAAGTACTATCTAAAGCATGAACTTGTCTGTTTATATTTGATTCAGCTATATGATCCATGTCGACCATAGTGATTTTGCCTACTCCAGAACGCACTAAAGATTCAACACACCATGATCCAACACCTCCCACTCCAGCTACAAGAACATGGGAATTCTTAAAGGCTTTAATGCCTTCATTGCCATAAATTCTTTCTACGCTTGTTAACCTTCTTGGAGTCTGAAAATCCTGCATATTATTCCTAACTTAAGTGATTCTAAATTTTAACAACGAGAGTAGGTGCATGCATTAAAATTAGATGTTAGCTTAAGAGGATAATAATATGTCTATTGCAGATTTAAGGGAAAATTACGATAAATTTAGTTTGGATGAAAGCGAAATCTCAGATAATCCCTTTGAGCAGTTTACAAAATGGTTTGAGGATGCGAAAAGTGAAGGTGGATTGGAACCCAATGCAATGACGGTTTCAACAGTTAGTGCTCAGGGAGAACCAAGTGCAAGAGTTTGTTTGCTGAAAGGATTTAGTGAAGAAGGTTTTGTATTTTTTACTAATTATTTATCGCGTAAAGGACACGAACTGTCACGTAATCCATATTGTTGCCTACTTTTCTTTTGGATGCATCAGCAGCGCCAAGTTAGGATAAATGGTATGGTAGAGCAAATTAGTGAAACGGAGTCTACTCAATACTTTGAATCAAGACCACATGGATCCAAAATTGGTGCATGGGCTTCGGAACAAAGTCAAGTCGTTACAAAAGAAACTCTACAAGAGCGGTTTGCTCAGTATGAAGACAAGTATCCAGATGTAGTACCTAAACCTCCGCATTGGGGTGGCTATCTTGTAGTACCGCATCAAATAGAATTTTGGCAGGGACGTCCTTCAAGACTTCACGATAGGATAACATTTGTTAGACAGGAAAATGGCACTTGGAAAATGTACCGATTAGCCCCTTAAAACCTCCTTTCTCACAAAATTTTCCCCAAAAAAAGGACCCGCAATCAAGCGGGTCATAAGGGGGATTAATTCTTATTAATTAGGCTTTAGGAGCTTCTACCTTTTTTTCTTCCATTTTAGGCTTTTCAACAGGCATAGTTGCTTTTCTATCATCACCCTGTGGAGCTACCATAGGTTTAGCATCCTCTTTTTTATCTTCAGCTTTCGCCATTTCTGCCCATGGATTTGGACGAGGGGTAGCATCACTTGAAGGAGGAATGATTGGAAGTTTAAGGTCAGGCTGGTCACCAGTTAAAGTTTTTAAGAAAGCAACTATATTAGCGTTTTCTTCATCAGTGAATTTTTTACCTAACTGTAAACGACCCATAGTTTCTACAGCTTGTTTTAGAGTGTTAGCTGCACCATCGTGGAAGTACGGATAAGTTAATTCAACATTACGTAGAGTAGGAACTTTAAACATCATACGGTCAATATCTTGACCAGTAACACCTGCACGACCAGCAGATGCATTATCTGTTACGTATACGTCAACTACACCCATTTTTTGGAATGTAGAACCGCCTACCGCAGCCCCGTTATGGCAAGCCACGCATCCTGCATCCCTGAAAGTCAAGTATCCTTGAAGTTCTTGATCAGTGATAGCATCTTCTTTACCAGATAACCACTGGTCAAAGCGAGAATTAGGAGTAACTAATGTATCTTCAAAAGTAGCGATAGCTTTAGTAACTTGGTCGATATCTATTTTTTCTTTTCCGTAAACTTTTTTGAACTCTTCAACATATTGAGGAATAGAGTTTAAAAGACCAACAGCTAAATCGTGAGTGAATGCCATCTCCCCAGGGTTTGCAATCGGACCTCCAGCTTGCTCTTTTAAGTCTTTTGCACGACCATCCCAGAACTGAACAAAATTTAAAGTAGAGTTAAGAACTGTAGGAGCATTAATAGGTCCTTGCTGCCACTTATCGCCGATGGATGTCTGAAGGTTATCAGTACCGCCCATAGAAAGGTTATGACAAGAGTTACAGGAAATAAACCCTGAACGTGATAGACGTGGATCGAAATATAATTTTGCACCTAAATCTACTTCTGCTTGATTTTCAACTTTAGCTGCTTTAATTGGTTCAATCAATTCATTATCTGGTTTGTATCTTTCGGCAGCAATTGCACTTGAAGCAAAAGCTGCGACCATACAGGTAACTAAAAGCTTAGACGCAAATTTCATATATCCTCCACTAAAATATTAGATGTTTACATCTGATATTACACTTATTTCAGATTGTATATGTTGATATAAATCAGATAAATGCGTTTATTTATAAGTGGCCAAGGCACGATTCATTCGGTCTCTGACAGCATCCCATTCTGCATCCAAAGGAAGCGATTCAAGAAGAATTAAATCCATATTTTGTGATTCAATTTTTCTAAGTGTTTCATATATTTTTGAGGCGTATTCTGTTGAAAGAGATGGTAGTTTGTAACAAATTACATCAATCTCATTGAGTATGTCGTAATGATTATTTGAGTGATATATGATTGCTACTTTTTTATGTTTTAAATGATTAATAAAATCTAAATTAGAGATATCATCTAAGGGATAAATTGGAATTTTTGGTGCGTAATGGGACTTTAAACTACCAGATACAACAGGAGCCGAAATGTCCTTATCTTTAGGTTCTACGCCCAAAACTTTATAAATATCTTTTTTTGTAATATGCCCTGGTCTTAGAATAACTGGTCCTATTTTTGGTCTTGATAGATCAAGAATCGTAGATTCTATGCCTACTTCAGAAGATCCCCCGTCTATAAAATAAATATTATCTGAGGGAAATTCATCTTTCACATGCTCGTTTTTTGTAGGTGAAACATGTCCAAATAGATTAGCCGACGGTGCAACTATTCCTGCATTGTTTTTGAGTTTTGAAAATTCAAGCAAAACAGCCTGAGCAATTGGATGGTTAGGCGATCTAATAGCAACTGTACTCTGCCCACCAGTAATATAATCTGGTACATTTTGACTTTTTGGAAGTACTAATGTGAGCGGACCTGGCCAAAACGCCTTAATTAATTTTTTCGCATCATCTGGAATCTCAGAACACCAGAAATTTAAATCTGCATCTTTGTGTACATGAACAATTAAGGGATGATTAGTCGGTCTGCCTTTAACCGAATATATTCTCTCTACTGCATCCTTATTCAAGGCATCAGCCCCAAGACCATAAACTGTTTCTGTTGGCAGTGCCACAAGCCCCCCATCTAATAAGTAAAGAGCAGCTTGCTTTATAGTAGTATCAGAAAATTGCATTAAAGTTTAAGTATTTCGGCTACTTTTTTAGCAGTTTCACGAACCTTATGAGAGTCTTTCAACATAATAGTTACGTGCCCCATTTTTCTACCTCGTCTTGCTTCTTTTTTACCGTAAAGATGCAAATTAACTCCTGGCAATGTCAAAATCTCCGCCCAAGATGGCTCAATTGGATAGCTCTCATCAGCTGACTCCAAAAACCATGCATCACCCAATAAATTAAGCATAATTACAGGCTGAATCAATTGCGTATCTCCTAGAGGAAGATCAGCCAATATCCTAGCTTGCTGTTCAAACTGACTGCAAGTACAAGCCTCGATTGAAAAATGCCCACTATTATGAGGTCTAGGGGCAATTTCGTTTACGTATATACTTCCATCTTCAAGCCAAAATAACTCTACGCACAAAACTCCAACATAATTTAATTTTTTGGCTATTTCTGTGGCAATGCCTCCCACCTCTTCTTTAATGCTATCTGAAAACGAATGCAGACCAACCTCAGACATGTGCAATATGCCGTTTTTATGAGTATTTACTGAAATGGGGAATGTTTTTATATCCCCATATTTATTTCTAGCCAATACAATAGAAAGTTCCATCTTGAGATTTAGCTTTTTCTCAAGAACACAGGGTTTATGACCTAATTGCTCATAAGCCTTTTTAAGCTCATCCATATTAGTAACTTGAATCTGACCTTTACCGTCATAACCCAAAGAGGCAATTTTTAAAATACCAGGAAACAAGTTAGAAAAGTCTATGGTTTCTAAATCCTCTGGGCTTTTTAAAGCCACATAAGGAGCTAAGCCCAAGTCCAGGGATTTAACAAAGGATTTTTCCCTGATTCTATCTTGAACAATTTCTACAGCACTAGCACTTGGCGAAACCAAATCAACAGTCTCGATGTTTGAGAGAAATTTTAGTGTTTCAGAGGGGACATTTTCAAATTCTGTGCTTATGTTGGAAGTTAAAGTAGCAAAATTTTCTAGGGATTCTTTGTCATCATATGGTGCAAAAATCTCATATTCAGCTATAGAGCCTGCTGGACTTTCTAATTCGGGACTGAACACAACAACTTCATATCCAAGCCTATGAGCTGCTTGGGTAAACATCCTACCAAGCTGACCACCACCCAAAATACCAAGACGTTTTACGTTCATAATGGAAGCTCCATAGATCGTGCTTTGGATGTTTGATTATCCCTATACTTAATTAATTTATCTCTTAAGGAAGAATCAGTCATAGCCAAGTTGGCAATTGCATGTAAAGCAGCATTGATAGCACCAGACTCACCTATAGCAAATGTACCAACAGGTATCCCCTTTGGCATCTGCACTATTGAAAGCAAGGAATCCTCGCCTTTTAAATATTTTGAAGGTACTGGCACTCCAAAAACAGGTACTTCACTTAGAGCAGCCAACATTCCAGGTAAATGAGCAGCTCCGCCAGCCCCAGCAATTATTGCCCTAAAACCATTGTCATATGCTGTTGATCCAAATTCAGCCATATCATATGGCATACGATGGGCTGAAATTACCTTCGCCTCATAAGGGACTTCAAATTCACGCAATATATTGACCGCATTTTGCATGATATCCCAATCACTATTGCTACCCATAATAACAGCGACTTTATAACTAGCACTCATAAACAACCCCTATAAATAAGGATTTTTACCAGTAAATCTATCAAGCACTTCCTTATATTTAGCTGCAGTCTTTTGAATAACATCTTCAGGTAAACGAGGTGCAGGTGCTTTTTTATCCCAATCTTGTGATTCAAGCCAATCACGAACAAATTGTTTGTCAAATGATGGAGGGTTTGTACCTTCTTTGTACTGGTCTGCAGGCCAAAAACGAGAAGAATCAGGTGTTAAAACTTCATCCATTAGATGTAAAGTGCCCTGGTCATCCAAACCAAATTCAAATTTTGTATCTGCAATAATTAAACCCTTAAGTTTTGCAATTTGACTTGCAGCTTTGTATAGATCAATAGAAGCCTCTCTAATATCTTCTGCTAAATTTTCCCCTATCAGTTTAGCCATATAATCAAACCCAATATTTTCATCGTGTTTACCAGGTTCCGCTTTTTCTGCAGGAGTAAAAATAGGTTCGTTTAGTTCTGAAGCTAACTCTAAACCCTTAGGTAGGTGTATGCCACAGATTGCACCATTTTCTTGGTAATCCTTCCATCCAGAACCAATAATATAACCTCTAACTACGGCCTCAACTAATATTGGTTTTAGCTTTTTAACAACCATGCCACGACCCGCAACTTGATCAATTTCATCCTTAGCTACAACCTCTTCTGGAAGTATGCCAGTAGCATGATTAGGCATGATTCCACCCAACTTTTCAAGCCAAAACTCTGTCAAAGATGTTAGTACCATACCCTTATTTGGAATAGGATCATCAAGAACAACGTCAAAGGCAGAAATTCTATCAGTGGCAATAATAAGCAACTTATCATCATCCACTTGATACATATCTCTAACTTTGCCTCGGCTTACGAGCGGAAGGGACTTTATTGAAGATTCATACATTGCCATATTAATTCACCTTTTGTACAAGTTCACCACTTGCGTATTTTTGAGCCATTTCAGAAAGCTCAACGGGTTTGATTTTAGAGGCATTGCCAGCTGTACCGAAAGCCTCGTATCTTGATATACATAATTGTTTTGCAGCTTCACGGGCTGGTTTGTTAAATTCACGAGGATCAAATTTGGATGGATTCTCATAAAGGAATTTTCTAACAGCAGCCGTCATAGCCAATCGTATGTCTGTGTCGATATTTACTTTACGGACACCATACTTAATGGCTTCCTGTATCTCTTCTACAGGCACACCATAAGTTTCTTTCATATCACCGCCATACATTCGAATTTGCTCAAGATACTCTTGAGGCACGCTTGAAGAGCCATGCATCACGATATGAGTATTTGGAAGTCTTGCGTTAATTTCCTTGATTCTTTGGATTGATAGTATGTCACCCGTAGGTTTGCGTGTGAACTTATAAGCACCATGGCTTGTACCAATCGCAATTGCTAAGGCATCAACTTGCGTAGCTTTAACAAATTCAGCAGCTTGCTCAGGGTCAGTAAGAAGCTGATCGCGAGTAAGTGTACCCTCTGCACCATGCCCGTCTTCTTTATCGCCTTTCATTGTTTCTAAGGAGCCCAGCACACCTAATTCTCCCTCTACAGAAACACCTATAGCATGTGCCATCTGAACAACTTCGCGAGTCGTCTCAACGTTATATTCATAAGTGGCAATGGTTTTGCCGTCAGGCATAAGAGATCCATCCATCATCACGCTTGTAAAACCAAGATTTATAGCACCTCTGCAAACTTCAGGGGATTGTCCATGGTCCTGATGCATAACAATTGGAATTTCAGGATATGCTTCTACTGCAGCCTGAATCAAATGCTTTAAAAAAGGCTCGCCAGCATATTTACGTGCACCTGCAGAAGCCTGCATAATTACGGGGCTGTTAGTTTCTTTTGCTGCTTCCATAATAGCTTGAACTTGCTCAAGATTATTTACGTTGAATGCAGGTATTCCGTATCCATTTTCTGCGGCATGATCAAGAAGCTGTCTCAATGAAACCAATGCCATATAGTTCTCCTTTATTTATGTAAGTCTGCGATTTGCAAGACAAGGTACGAGCTGTCTAACTTTATTAAGTCTATCTGAATTTATCTCGCTTACGATGACACCTTCTTCATCACCGCATCCATTAATTATAAAACCCAGCGGATCAATAATCATGCTAAGTCCTACGCCTTTTGGTCTAGTTTGTCCGCTTGCTAAAACGTAAGATGTATTTTCTATCGCCCTAGCTCTCAAAAGGATTTCCCAATGAGTCTCCTTAAATGCTCCAGTCACCCAATTAGCACTTACAGAAAGAACGTTAGCTCCTAATTCAATAAGTGCACGGGCTAATTCTGGAAAGCGCAAGTCATAACAATTGATTAGTCCAATTTTAAATTCTTTGATATTAAAAATACCAAAATGAGAGCTGTCCTCTTGCAATGTTGCAGGTCTGACCTTGTCCGACTCCTTAAATGAAAAGGCATCATACACATGGATTTTTGAATAATCGACTATTTGTAATCCATTTGGGTCGATTACTAGAAGATGATTTTCTATGCGAGAGTCATCTTCTATAGAACTATTAGAAAGTACACCAACAATTGTGTACATATTAAATTCTTTAGAAAATGCTTTTATCTCTTCAATAAATCTAGGCGTTTCTTCTTTAGCTAGTTTCTTAAGTACCTCTAATTCAGATGCAAAAGAACACATTGAAGCTTCAGGCAAAACAATTAACTCAGCATTTTGCTGAGCTGCACTCTCATATAAGCATTTTATTTTTTTAATATTTAAATCAATATCATTGGTAGCTGGAAATTGCCCAACAGCAACTTTTAATACACTCATTGTTTTGTATATCTTTCTTTTAGAATTTCAACAGCTGGAAGACCTTTACCTTCCAGGAATTCAAGAAAGGCCCCTCCACCAGTGGATATATAGTCAATTCCATTAGCCACGTCAAATTGGGCAATGGCTGCCAAAGTATCACCACCACCTGCAATTGAAAATGCACTAGATTGTGCAATAGCACTAGCAACTCTTTCCGTACCTTTAGAAAATGCAGGAAATTCAAATACACCTATAGGTCCATTCCAAACAATAGTACCCGCCCTACTAATGATATCGCACAACTTATCAACGCTCTGAACGCCTAAATCCATGATCATATCGTCTTCTGAGACATCAGAAATATTTTTAGGAATAGCTGGACTTTCAATTGAAAATTCATTTCCAACAACTACATCTACAGGAATAGGCACAGAAGCAGAATGCTTTTCTAAGTTCTCAATAATCGACTTAGCTTGTGAAACTTGGTCAGGTTCAGATAGCGATTTTCCAATATTATGACCTGTAGCAAGCATAAATGTGTTGGCAATACCGCCTCCAACTATCAGTTGATCTACCATATGTGAAAGGGATTCCAACACACTTAATTTTGTAGAAACCTTAGATCCTCCAACAACGGCTAGAAGTGGTCGTTTGGGATTTTCAAGGGCTTTTCCGAGTGCTTCGAGTTCAGCTTCCATCAATGGTCCTGCACAAGCCATATCCACAAATTTAGCAATACCATGAGTGGAGGCTTGAGCTCTGTGAGCAGTACCAAAAGCATCATTTACAAAGATATCGCAAAGGTGTGCCATTTTTTTTGCAAGTATATCGTCATTAGATTTTTCACCCACATTAAAGCGACAATTTTCTAAAAGCACAACTTGACCTGGCTTTACATCAACCCCGTCAACCCAATCTTTTACGAGTTTGACTTCCTGACCTAAAAGTAATGACATATGGTTGGCAATAGGCTTTAGCGAGTCATCTTCAGAATATTCACCCTCATTAGGTCTTCCAAGATGAGATGTAACCATAACAGCAGCACCCGCATCTAAAGCCATTTTTATACCAGGAAGGGATGATTTAATCCTGGTGTCTTCGGTTATCTGTTTGTTAGGACCGAGTGGTACATTGAGATCTGAGCGGAAAAAGACCTTTTTATCTTTCAAAAGCCCTTGTTCAACAAGCTCTCTAAGAGTTAGTAATGATAGTGACATAATATTTATTTTGCCTGCATCATAGCAACAGTAGTATCAAGCATTCGATTAGAAAAACCCCACTCATTATCGTACCAAGATGAGACTTTAACCAAACTACCACTTGAAACTTTTGTTAAAGTTGAATCGTAAATGCTGGAAAAAGTGGAATGGTTAAAGTCGGAAGATACTAATAATTCATCATTAAACCCTAATATACCTTTGAGTTTTCCATTTGATGCTTCTTTTAAAACATTATTAATTTCATCGACAGATGTGTCCTTACTAGCTGAAAAAACTAAATCTACAAGGGACACATTAATTGTAGGAACACGTATAGCATAACCATCTAATTTACCTTGAAGTTCAGGAATAACCAATCCTAAAGCTGAAGCTGCTCCAGTTTTTGTTGGAATCATATTCATAGAAGCACTTCTGGCACGACGCATATCTTTATGTTTTACATCTGTTAGAACTTGGTCGTTGGTATATGCGTGAATTGTAGTCATTAAGCCAGATTCGATACCGATAGCGTCTTGTAGAGGTTTTACTAAGGGTGCTAAACAATTTGTTGTGCATGAAGCATTTGATACTACTGTGTGTTCTTTTTTAAGGGTATCGTGGTTTACTCCGTAAACTATGGTGGCATCTACGTCATTACCACCAGGGGCAGAGATTAGGACTTTTTTTGCTCCCTGATCTAAATGAACTGAGGCTTTAGCTTTAGAGGTAAATACTCCCGTACACTCCATCACTACATCAATACCCAAATCATTCCATGGGAGTTCTTTCACATCACGCGTACTAAATAATTTAATTCTATCTCCATTGATGACAAGATAGTCACCATCTAAGCTGACATCTGCATCGAATCTTCCGTGAGCAGTATCCCACTTAGTTAAGTGACGATTTACATCAGCATCGCCCATAGCGTTTATTGCAACGATTTCTAAATCATGTTTTTTTGCATACTCATAATGAGCTCTAAGGGCCATACGGCCAATGCGACCGTAACCATTTATGGCAACACGAATTGTCATTTTTACTCCTTAATTGAAGTTTTAACTAGTTTTATTAATTTTTCTGATGTGAGACCGAAGTAATTAAAAAGATCGTTAGCAGGGGCTGACTCGCCAAATGAATCTATGCCTAAAACAGCACCGTCAAGCCCTACGTATTTATACCAAGGACCAGTAGTACCCGCTTCAATAACGATTTTAGGAAGTTTTCTAGGTAGTACTTCTTCTTTGTATTCTTCTGACTGCCTATCAAAAACTGTTGTGGAAGGCATGGAAACAACAGTCACAGGAATGCCCTCCTCTTTTAACTGTACTTGTGCATCCATAGCAATTTGTACTTCAGAACCTGTAGCAATAATAATGGCTTTAGGATTAACAATAGCCCTAAGAACATATCCGCCTTTGGATATATTGGATAGACTTTCTTCATCTCTTGCAATAAAAGGTAGATTTTGTCTAGAAAGCAAAAGAGCACTTGGACCATTTCTTGTAACGGCAGAACCCCATGCATAGGCGGTTTCCGTAGTATCGCATGGTCTCCAAACATCAAGATTTGGAATTAATCTAAGGCTCCAAGCATGCTCTATGGATTGGTGTGTAGGTCCATCTTCCCCCACACCTATGGAATCATGAGTAAACACATGAACAACTTTTTGATTCATAAGAGCCGACATGCGGATACCATTTCTGGAATAATCCGAAAACGTTAAAAAAGTGCCACCGAACGGAAGGTATCCACCGTGCAATGAAACTCCATTCATAATGGCCGCCATACCAAATTCTCTAACACCATAATTTATGTGGCGACCAAATGTAATATTACCTGTACCAGATCTCACAGGTTTAGCTTCCGGCCAGCTTGTTAAATTTGATGAGGTTAAATCAGCCGACCCCCCTAACAACTCTGGAAGAATCTCAGCTAATTTTGTAATAACATTTTGAGATGATTTTCTGGTGGCAATAGATTTCTGCTCACCTAAAACTTGTTCTATATAAGTCTTAAATTTAGCTTCGAAGTCGGAAGGCAATTGTCCAGTCATGCGTCGTTCGTACTCATTTGCTAAATCAGGGTACTGAACCTTATAACTAGCCCATACGGAATCCCATACAGCCTGTTGACCAGCTCCTTTAGTAATGTGACTCCATGAATCTAATACATCTTTAGGTACTTCAAAGTCCCCATAATTAATACCAAGAGTTTTCCTAGTTTCTAGGATTTCATCTGAACCAAGAGGAGAACCATGAGCTTTTTCTGACCCTTGAACTTTTGGAGATCCTTTACCAATTACAGTTTTGCATATGATTAGAGTAGGTCCCGTATCTAGTTGACGAGAAAATTCTTGGGCTTTTTTTATAGCTAAATCAACAGCACTAACGTCATGCCCATCAATACCATCTATAACCTGCCAGCCATAAGATTCAAAGCGAAGTTTTGTATTTTCATTAAACCATGGATGTATCTGACCATCAATTGATATGCCGTTACTATCATAAAGAACTATAAGCTTATTTAACTTAAGTGTCCCTGCCAATGAGAAAACCTCATGCGACACACCCTCCATAAGACAACCATCACCAGCAAATGCATATGTAAAATGATCAACTATCTTATGCTCATCTCTATTAAATTCCTGAGCTAGTAAGGCTTCAGATAAGGCGAATCCCACAGCATTTCCGATACCCTGACCTAAAGGACCAGTTGTAGTTTCTACTCCTGGGGTAATCCCAAACTCTGGATGACCAGGAGTTTTTGAGTGAAGCTGCCTAAAATCCTTTAAATCTTCAATGCTCAGACCGTAACCAGTAAGAAAAAGCAATGAGTACAAAAGCATAGAAGCATGACCATTAGATAAAACAAATCTATCCCTGTCATACCATTTTGGGTTAAGTGGATTGTGTTTTAAATTTTTATGCCAAAGGGCAACAGCCATCTCTGCCATACCCATGGGAGCACCTGGATGACCAGAATTAGCTTTTTGGACTGCGTCCATAGTTAATGAACGTATTGCGTTTGCGAGGTATGAATCAGGAACTTGAGGCTTATTCATGAAGTTAATAGTCAATTAGGTCCAAAATAATGCGTATAATTTTAACATTAGGAAAAATCATAACTAATCTTAATGCTAACACCCCGTTTTTTTTATACCCTACCCTTAGAGATTGGCTCTACTATTAAGCTTCCAAAGGATATAACAAACCACGCAGGTCGTTCCCTTAGACTTAAAGAAGGTACAAAAATATCTCTTTTCAGTGGAGATAATACTGAATATCACGGCACGATTTCTTTTAATAGTTCAGATGCTTTTTTTAACGTAGAAGATATCAAAGAAATTTCAAGAGAGCTTCCTTTAAGGATTGGTCTTGCCCAGGGACTTGCAACAGGCGACAAAATGGACTTCATAATAGAAAAAGCCGTAGAAATTGGTGTTAGTGATTTCTACCCTATCATTGCCAAAAGATCAGTACTTAAATTAAATAATGAAAAGCTTGAAAAAAAACTTGCACACTGGAGTCGAATAATTATTTCGGCCTCTGAACAATGTGGCAGAAATAAAATAATGCAATTGCATCAACCACAGGATATAAATGAATTTATACAAAACACAAGTGATTCGCTTTATCTGATTGCCCATCCAGATGCACAATCAAACTTTTTAGGCACGGCTGAAACAGAGGATTTTGATAATTCTATTGTTTTAATAGGACCAGAAGGCGGATGGGACTCTACAGAGTTGGAAAAATTAAGAAAAGAAAATTCAAGATTAATAAGTTTGGGACAGAGGGTACTAAGAACTGAAACAGCAGGGATTGTAACTGTAAGCTACCTAACTGCAATTATTCAGAATCGTCCGTAATATTCCCCGCATATCTCTCAGGCTCTACCCCAGGTTCAGGTGCAGAAAGTTCACCCGCATGGTCAATAAAATATATAAAAGTTTTTTCGTACTTTTTAGCGATGTTACAGGTGTCTTTTAATATTTTGAGAATTTGCTTCGTATCTGCCGATAACTCAGGATCGCCAGTGTGTAATTGGGTAAACCATAACACGTAACCCTCTTTTTGCTCTTCCAAAGTCTCTGACAAACAATCGGCAAACGCATCCAAATCCTTTCCGAAGAAAACTGGATAATCAACTGATTTAGAAACCGCTCTCAATATAGCTGATAGATTTCTAGCACGTGAACAGTCACACTCAAAAAACGCTAAACCTGAATCAACAGCCGCATCGATGATTTCATCTTTAGAATCTAAATAACTAGAAGGTAACTCAGCCGATTTAGACAAAACCTTAGAGAAATCAACTTTTTTATTCATTTAAAGCCTCTGAAAAAGCACTGGAAATTGCAATTTCAAAATTAAATAGCAACTCATGCTATAAGTCAATAGATTGTTAGCAAACTGTCACGTATTTTCGTTGTATTCGTCCTCATATCCAAAAATACCCTCAGGATCCATTAACATTTTAAGATCCAATAAGCTTACTGGATTAATATGAAACTCCCAATCATCTTCGAAAATCGTTTTATTTTTAGGAATTATTTTTTTAGGTGGCAATGCTTTTAAATGAAACCTATTCGCCCATAGATAACAACCTTTTTGCCCTAAAAAAACTCTACCCAAATTTATATCTGTAATTTTTTTATACAGGCTATCAAATCTTAGTTCGTTCGGCCAAAAGCCAGAATCTAACAATTCCACAATTTCACTTGTTTGAGAAATTTTAAAAAGTTCAGGTATACATTTATTAAGAAGTGTATTATTTAATACCGAAGTAGATTCCAAACCGAAAGCCCCTAAGGTTCCCTGTAATTGATTACTAAAAATAGCCTCAACATCAAGCAATCCCGATGTAATGCTGTAATATGGTCGCTCATCGTGGAATATAGGATTATTAAACCACTGCGATAAATTAAGATTTGGAGGAACATATTCAAATTGATGGTACCCGATTCTAAATAAATCACCACACAAACTATTAAATGATGCCATACACTCGCCTTCTGATATTGATATTGGAATTGCTTCCTCAATAACATCAAATATCAAAGAAGACCGCCCTGAGACTGCTTCTTGATCTACTAATTTCTTATATAAGAAAGCCACTTTATGGTCAGAACAAATCCCTAATAGAGTAGGGATTAATTTATTATCCCTTAACTCGATGTAGGCTATATTCAGATTCGAATCAATAATTTTCAAATCACACAAAGTTAATCTCTGGACCCTATGTAAAAACAACTCCCAATCAGTTTTAGGAATTAATCCTTTATGTCCAAACTTAAAAAAATCCCTTCTATGCATGTTTTAATTTAATATAGAGTAATTCCGTGGCAATATTTATATAAGATGCAATACAAAGACTTACGTGACTTTCTAAAACAATTAGAAAAGCGAAATGATTTAAAGAATATTAACACTTCTATTTCTACCAATTTGGAGATAACTGAAATTAGTGACAGGGTGCTACGTAATTCTGGACCTGCTCTTTTATTTAATAGTGTTCTACATAACTCACAAAAATCAAAAATGCCCGTGCTTACAAATTTATTTGGGACACCTGACCGTGTAGCATGGGGTATGGGAGCCGAAGATCTAGGAGCTTTAAGAGATGTGGGTTTATTACTATCGGAGCTTAAGGAACCACAGGCACCTTCAGGACTTAAAGATGCTTTCAGCAAAGTCTCCATGCTCAAATCAGCCTTATGGGATATGCAAGCCAAAAAGGTGTCCAAGCCTGCATGTCAGGAGATAATCTTAGAAGGAAACCAGGTTAATTTAGAAGATTTACCTATACAAAAATGCTGGCCTGGGGATATTGCTCCATTAATCACTTGGGGACTGGTTATTACAAAAGGACCTCGTGCTAAAAGACAGAATATAGGAATATACAGACAGCAATTATTAGGTCCAAATAAATTAATCATGCGATGGCTGGATCATAGAGGTGGTGCTCTAGATTTCAGAGATTTTAGAATTGCTAAACCAGGTCAACCCTTTCCGATTAGCGTTGCAATTGGAGCTGATCCAGCAACTATACTAGCCGCAGTAACTCCTATTCCAGACAGTCTTTCGGAATATCAATTCGCCGGCCTCCTAAGAGGCTCCAGAACAGAACTCGCCAAATCCGTTGGCAATGACCTTCAAGTCCCCGCATCCGCAGAAATTGTACTTGAAGGTCATATATTGCCAACCACTCACCCCAAAGCAGATTCCCAATTCATACGGGATGGCTTCGAATACGAAATGGCACTAGAAGGTCCCTATGGCGACCACACAGGGTATTACAATGAGCAAGAATGGTTTCCAGTATTCACTATTGACAGAATTACTATGAGAGAAAATCCTATCTACCATAGTACCCATACAGGCAAACCTCCTGATGAACCTGCTGTCCTCGGTCTTGCCCTAAACGAGGTATTTATCCCATTGCTTCAAAAAACATTCCCCGAGATTGTAGATTTTTATTTGCCGCCTGAGGGATGTAGTTATAGGGTAGCCGTAGTTTCTATTAGAAAGCAATATGCTGGACACGCTAAAAGAGTGATGTTTGGCATATGGAGCGTTTTACGTCAATTTATGTATACCAAATTTATTATTGTCGTGGATGAAGGTGTTGACATACGAGATTGGAAAGAAGTTATTTGGGCAGTGAGTACACGCATGGACCCTGTTAGAGATATAGTTCAAGTTAAAAATACACCCATTGATTATTTAGATTTCGCTTCTCCAGTATCTGGTCTGGGAGGTAAACTCGGTATGGATGCAACTAATAAGTGGTCTGGAGAAACAGATAGAGAATGGGGTATCCCAATTACTATGGATAAATCTATTAAAGAAAAAATAGATAACCTATGGTCAGAAATGTTTGGTTAAATATTTCTATCCAAATAAAAACGCTCCATCTAGAAGCGTTTTGTACGGTATTATGTAGCGTTTTACTATCTAAATCTTTTGGTGATAAACCAAGTGGCTAAACCCAAGGCTACGTTTCTTAATAGACGATTTTTAGTTTTAGTCATACCCAACAAACCCTTAGCGATTACTAAGCTAAGTCGTGGATTTCTACCTAACCAACTAAAAGTTCTAGGTGCATCTGGAAGTGCTCCAGTGACTAAACTACGACCCTTAGACATAACATAATTAGTTAATACTTCAGGATCTAAATCATCTCTAAGTTTATAAAACCCATTAACCAATTGACGACGATCGATACTAGCTTGAACCTGTAGGGCATCAAGTTTAGATTTGTTATCCATTTATCTTACCTCCGTCAGAGTTAAGAATATCCATAGAAGTAGGAAATTCAGGATGGTCTTTGAAGTACTCAGCATCCTCTTTAAGAGTTTTAATTGTATACTCAAACGCAGGAGCTTTTAACTGTGCACTAGCTCTAGCAACCGCAAGATATGCAATCACTAAATATATAAGTGGTAATAGACAAACAACCCAATATCTGTACTCTGTCTCCCAAGTTAAAAAGATTATGGAGAAAGATAAAAGAGCAAGCCCTAATAAAGCGAATATAACTGCTGCAACTCCCCAAATAATAGCTTGAGTGTATTGTGCTCTAGCTTGAGAAAGTTCTACACCGAAAATCTTACCCCTCGTTTCTGAGTAGGTTACGAAGCTATTAATAAGCTGGGCAACGGTTTGTCTTAAATTCATATAAATAAAATTTTTTAAGTAAGAAAAGCAAGTGGGAGATCCCACTTGCGAGGAACGTAAAAATTATTTACGACCGATGATGATACCTAGAAGTAGAGCAGCTACACCTACAGTACCAACTGCACGCCAAGGATTTTCTTGTACGTAGTCTTCAGTTTTCTTAACTGCTTCACGAGTAGTATCAACTACTTTTTGTTTACCTTCTTCGAAAGCAGATTGAGCATTACATAAAAGATCTTTTACTTTAGAACGGATTTCTTCAGCTTTTTTACCAGTTTCTTTAGTAGCGTCTTTTAGTAAACTTTCAGCATCGGCTACAGTTTTACGTAACGCTTCTAACATTTCTTCTTCAGTTTTGCTCACATCGTTTTTAGATAACATGAATATTCTCCTAATAGTAAGTGGTGCTAAAACACCTTTAAAATCAAATAATAACTCTAAAATTGAAAATAATTATGACAAAATTCTTATTAATGTTACGGACTATGACCGTTTATAGTCATGAAACTCTAGACATTAATCCTCTTTTTGACGAGTGCCGAAAATCCTATCTCCCGCATCGCCTAGACCTGGGATGATATAACCGTCGCTATTTAATTTTTCATCTATGGAAGCTGTAAATATATCTATATCTGGGTGCTTACTTAAAACTTTCTCAATCCCCTCAGGAGCACTTACTAAGGTTAAAACTCGTATCTCCTTACAACCCATCGCTTTGAGCATATCGATGGCAGCAATTAGGGTTCCACCAGTAGCCAACATGGGATCGATAATTAAAGCAAATCTTTGATCTAAATCTCCTACTAATTTTTTTAGGTAGGTGGCTGCTTCTAACGTTTCTTCATTTCTGGCAATGCCAATTGCTGAAACTTTTGCACTTGGAATTAAACTTAAAACACCATTAAGCATACCAATGCCTGCTCTAAGGATGGGAACTACAGTGACTTTTTTACCAGCTAGCTTTTGAGTTTTAACTGGTCCACACCAACCTGAAACCTCGCAATCCTCAAGTAAACAATCTCTAGTCGCTTCGTATGTTAGGAGAATTGCGATTTCTTCAGCTAATTCACGAAAGCTTTTAGTGTCTAGATCTACATTACGCATCAACCCAATTTTGTGCTGAACTAAAGGGTGTTTGATTTCATGAATTGGCATTGAAAAGTCCTCTAGAAAATTTGAGGTATTTTATCACGACCTAGCCAGTCTTCTAATTTATAATTTAGGATTAAATAAGGTAAAAAATGACCACAAAAGAATTAACTAAGGAAGATTTTTTCTACGAACTTCCAGCTGATAGAATTGCCCAAAGACCTACCGAAAAAAGAACTGAAAGTAAACTTTTACATGTTGGGGCCGATGGATCGTGGGATGATTTAACATTTCCACAAATAAAAAATTTACTTAAAAAGGATGATTTATTAATTTTTAATGATACTCGAGTCATTAAAGCTAGATTATTCGGACAAAAGTCAACTGGCGGAAAAATAGAATGTCTTATTGAAAGAGTTATCGCTCCAAAATGTGCTATTGTTCACTTAAGATTTAGTAAAAGACCACAGTCGGGTTCTCAATTATTTTTTAATGAAGGGATAACCGCTACTGTTATAGATCAATCAGTAGATGAATTTACATTAGAATTTTCTGAACCAGTTATGGATGTACTTGATCATATAGGACAACTCCCTCTCCCGCCTTATATTAAGCATAATCCAGATGATTTTGATTATGAGCGATATCAAACCGTATACGCAAAAAGCGAAGGGGCGATAGCTGCACCAACTGCGGGTTTACACTTTGATAATAATCTTATTAACGAATTAACTGACATGGGTATTCAGAAATCAATGGTTACCCTGCATGTTGGTTCAGGTACATTTAAGCCAGTTGTGACCAGCAATCTTAAAGATCACATTATGCATTCTGAATGGTTTGAAGTCACGGAGGAGACTTGTGAATCTATATCAAGATGTCGTCGCAATGGTGGACGTGTCATTGCAGTTGGTACTACTAGTGTTAGGGCGATTGAATCTGCTGCCACTCTTGCAGGATTATCTGAAAAAGGTGTGCCATTGCCATACACTGGCGATACTAAATTATTTATAACTCCAGGATATAAGCCTTTAGTTATAGATGGGATGATTACCAACTTTCACCTTCCGGAATCAACATTATTAATGCTAGTAGCTAGTTGGATGGGATTTGAAACCATGCACAAAATCTATAAACATGCGGTAGAAGCTAATTACCGATTTTTTAGCTATGGTGATGCGATGTACATAGAGCCTAAATCATGATTGATAGTAAATTTAAATTCGAAGTTTTACAGACTCAAGGAAAAGCAAGACGAGCTTCATTGACTCTAAATCATGGAACCGTTCAAACTCCAATGTTTATGCCTGTAGGGACCTATGGGTGCGTAAAGGCTATGTTGCCAGCTGATTTAAAGGAAGTTGGTTCTCAAGTAATTTTAGGAAATACATTTCATCTTTGGCTTAGACCAGGTATAGAAGTTATTGAGAAACATGGTGGTCTTCATGGTTTTATGAATTGGGACCAGCCGATATTAACAGACTCAGGAGGTTTTCAGGTATTTAGCCTATCAGACCTTAGAAGCAAAATCAAAGAAGAAGGTGTCAAATTTTCATCTCCAATTGATGGTGCAAAACTTTTTCTAACTCCTGAAGAATCTATGAGAATTCAAAAATCATTAAACTCCGATATAGTTATGGTTTTTGATGAATGTACACCTTACATAATTAAAGATAGACCTGCCACTCATGAAGAGGCTGCAAAATCTATGCGAATGTCGTTAAGGTGGGCTCGTAGATCTAAAGATGCCTTTGAAAAACTTAATAATCCAAATGCATTATTTGGAATTGTTCAAGGTGGGATGTTTGATGATCTTAGGATTGAGTCTTTAAAAGGTCTAACAGATATAGGATTTCACGGATATGCAATTGGTGGCTTATCAGTTGGAGAACCAAAAGAAGAGATGAACAGAATAATTGAGTTTTTAGCTCATCAACTACCTGCTGATGCACCTAGATACCTTATGGGAGTTGGAACTCCCGAAGATTTAGTTTACGGAGTGGCTCAGGGTATTGACATGTTTGATTGCGTAATGCCTACTAGAAATGCTCGCAATGGGACTTTGTTTACTCGTTATGGTGATTTAAAAATTCGTAATGCCCGATACAAAGATGACATGAGGCCAGTAGACGATTCATTGCCACCAAACACTAGTAGCAAATTTACACGCTCTTATCTGCATCATCTACAAAAAACCAATGAGATAAGTGGTGCTCGTCTCAATACAATACACAATTTAATGTTCTATTTACACATTATGAAAGAGATGAGAGAAGCACTAGAAAAAGGTTCATTTTTGGAGTGGGTTGCTAAATTCCACGAAGACAGAGCCCGAGGCATTGAATAATTACAAAAAGGCTACAATATAAGGCTAACAATATAAAAATAACGGAGTTTTTAATGTTCACAGATTTGTTAATTGCTACTTTAAACCAAGCAGCAACAGCACCAGCAGCCACTAATCAATCGTTAGCAGGTACGATAACTGGTCTACTTCCAATGATACTTATGTTTGGTGTTTTATGGTTTTTATTAGTAAGACCTCAGATGAAACGCCAAAAAGAACATCGCAAAATGGTTGAAACGTTAGCTGTGGGTAACGAAGTAATTACAACTGGAGGAATTTTAGGAAAGATCACTCACCTAACTGATAATTACATCACTTTAGATATAAGCAAAAGTGACCAAGTTGTAGAAATTCTACTTCAAAGAGTGGCTATAGCCGCAGTACTTCCTAAAGGCACAATAAAAGATCTATAAGAATGAATCGATACCCTCTCTGGAAATATTTAATTGTCTTAGTTGCTTTAATTTTTGGCTTGACTTATACATTGCCAAATATATTTGGGCAAACGGTTGCTGTACAGATTTCAAGCTTAAACGTAACCAAAAAAGTTGATGCGAATCTTCTTAGTTTTGCTGAGCAAACATTAAAACAAGCCAACATACCATTTGAAAATTCTCAAATTCAAGCTAATGGTCCTAATAACACTATTAGGATTAGGTTTAATAGTCCAAATGAGCAAATTCAAGCTAGGGGCATTCTTGAGAGGGCTCTTAATCCCAATCCAGAAGAACCAAATTATGTTGTTGCTCTAAATTTACTTTCTGCGACTCCAAGTTGGTTGCAATCTTTAGGTGCTAATCCTATGGCTTTAGGTTTGGACCTCCGTGGGGGTGTACACTTCCTTCTTCAAGTTGATATGAAGGGTGCACTAAAATCAAGATACAACTCTTTAAATACCGAACTAAGGACTTTGTTTAGGGATAGTAAAATCACCGCTGAATCCATTCAATTAGAGGGTTCTACGATTACTGCTCTTTTCTCTAACGAAAAAGATGCAAACAAGGCAAAAGATGTTATTCGTCAAAGGCTTCCTGAGTTAACTACGCAATATGCAGAACAAAATGGCAAGCATGTTTTAACCAGTACCATTGCTCCAAACGAAGTTTCACGCGTTCAAGACACGGCTTTAAAACAAAATATAGTCACACTTCATAATAGGATTAATGAATTAGGTGTGGCAGAACCCATCATTCAACAACAAGGTAATGATAGGATAGTAGTTCAATTACCAGGCGTACAGGATATTGCAAAGGCAAAAGACATTTTAGGTAGGACAGCTACACTTGAATTACGATTAGTAGATGATAGTCCTACTGCATTAGCTTCTTTGGCTTCTGGTGTGGTTCCCTTTGGACTTGAAAAATTCAAGGGTACTGATGGACGTGACATTTTATTAAGAAGACAAGTCATTCTAACTGGTGAGAATCTTGAAGATGCTCAAGCTGGTCTTGATCCAAATGACAACTCACCTGCAGTTAATTTATCTCTTGATAGCAAGGGTTCGCGTATATTTAGAGATGTGACTCGCGATAATATTAATAAAAGAATGGCTATTGTTCTTTTTGAAAAAGGTAAAGGACAAGTAGTTACATCACCAACTATTAGATCCGAAATCCCCAACGGTCAAGTTATGATTTCAGGTCATATGACTTCTACTGAAGCTGCCGATATTGCATTGCTATTACGTGCAGGTTCTTTAGCTGCTCCAATGAGTATCATTGAAGAGCGTACTATCGGCCCTAGCCTAGGCGAAGATAATATTAAAAAAGGATTCAGATCAACATGGGTAGGATTTGTATTAATCGCCCTGTTTATGATTTTGTATTACCGTTTGATAGGCGTATTTTCCACTCTAGGACTAGCATTTAACGTATTACTACTGTTAGCAGTTTTATCACTAATTCAAGCAACCTTAACATTGCCAGGTATCGCGGCTATTGCTTTAACTCTGGGTATGGCTATTGACGCTAATGTACTTATTAATGAGCGCATACGCGAAGAATTACGCGAAGGTGTTAACCCACAACAGGCTATAAATATAGGTTTTGAAAAAGCATGGGCAACTATTTTTGACTCTAACATAACCTCATTAATTGTTGGTATTGCACTTTTAGCATTTAGTGGACCTGGACCTATACGTGGATTTGCTGTAGTTCACGTTTTAGGAATTTTGACTTCGATGTTCTCTGCAGTTGTTGGGGTTAGAGCTTTAGTTAATCTGTGGTATGGACGTAAGAAAAAACTTAAAAACATTTCCATCGGTACTGTATGGAAACCTAAAACTTCAAAAGAACTAAAAGCTTAGGGGACTATCATGGAATTTTTTAAAATTAATAAAACAATCCCCTTTATGAAACATGCGCTGATCTTAAATATGATCAGCCTAATTCTGTTTTTATTGGCGGTGTTTTTTATTGCCACTAAAGGATTTAATCTTTCAATTGAATTTACTGGTGGTACTTTAGTTGAAGCTAAATACGACAAGCCTGCGAATCTTGAATCCATCCGTAAATCAATAAGTGGGTTGTATTCAGACTACCAGGTACAAAATTTTGGATCTGCTGAGGATGTTTTAATACGTCTACCTATAGTAGAGGGCAAAAATACTGCTCAACAAAGTGAAGAAATTTTAAGTGCACTCAAAGCACAAGACCCTTCAGTTCAATTAACTCGTGTGGAATTTGTAGGACCTCAAATTGGTAACGAACTATATACCAACGGACTTCTTGCCTTCTTTTTTGTAATCGTGGGCATCTGCTTATATTTAGCGTTCCGATTTGAGTGGAAGTTCTCTATATCAGGAGTAGTGGCCAACGTCCATGACGTTATTATTATCCTTGGGTTTTTTGCATTTTTTCAGTGGGAATTTTCACTAACAGTATTGGCAGCTATACTTGCAGTACTGGGATACTCCGTTAACGAATCAGTAGTGGTTATGGATAGGATTAGAGAGAATTTCCGCAAACAGCGAAATTCCTCTGTAAAAGAGATAATTAATAGCTCCATTACTCAAACCATTTCTAGGACTATTATTACCCATGGTTCTACGCAAATAATGGTGCTTGCTATGTATTTCCTAGGTGGACCATCTCTCCATTATTTTGCATTGGCTTTAACAATTGGTATTTGGTTTGGTATTTATTCATCGATTTTCGTTGCAGCCGCTGTGGCAATGTGGCTTGGCATCAAACGAGAAGATATGGTTAAGCCAGTTAAAAAGCAAACAGAAGAGCAATTAACTCCATAATTTATGCAAGAAGTTAGTCTTAAAAGAAAGCCTGATAATCAGTCGGCTTCTCAATTCATTGATGAGAAGCCGATACATTTTCCTGCTGGTGCTAAAAAGTTATATATCAAAACTTTTGGCTGCCAGATGAATGAGTATGACTCTGAGAAAATGGCTGATGTGCTTCATGCAGAAAAAGGATTAGAACTCACAGATAATCCCGAAGATGCTGATGTTATATTGCTTAACACTTGCTCAATTAGGGAAAAATCACAAGAAAAGGTTTTCTCAGATTTAGGTCGGATAAATCTTCTTAAAAAGAAAAAGCCTGAACTACTTATAGGTGTAGGCGGATGCGTTGCTAGCCAAGAAGGAGCAACCATACTTCAAAGAGCCCCGTACGTAGATATTATTTTTGGTCCGCAAACTTTACATCGTTTGCCAGAATTAATTGAACAAAAGGAATCTTCTGGACGAGCTCAAGTTGACGTATCGTTTCCAGAAATTGAAAAATTTGATCATCTTCCTCCAGCTAGAATTAATGGGCCAACTGCATTTGTCTCCATAATGGAGGGTTGTAGCAAATATTGTTCATATTGTGTGGTCCCATACACTCGTGGAGAAGAAATATCTAGACCTCTAGAGGATGTATTGATTGAAGTTGCAGATTTAGCTGACCAAGGTGTAAAAGAAATTAATCTTTTAGGGCAAAACGTAAATGCATATAGAGGCACTGTTGGCGAGGATGGAGAAATTGCAGACTTTGCCATGTTGCTTGAGTTAATACATGATATACCTGGTGTGGAGAGGATTCGTTATATAACTTCACATCCTAAGGAAATGACAAAAAGGCTAATTGAAGCTCACGCAAAACTACCTAAACTAGTTCCCTTTTTGCATTTGCCTGTACAAGCTGGAAGCGATAGAGTTTTAGCAGCCATGAAGCGTGGCTATACATCATTGGAATATAAATCAGTTGTTAGAAGTCTTTATAAAGCCCGACCAGGTCTTACTCTTTCTTCTGATTTCATTGTTGGTTTTCCAGGAGAGACGGAAGATGATTTTGAGGCGACGCTTAAACTTATTAAAGATTTAAACATAGACACTTCATTTTCATTTATATACTCTAGAAGACCTGGAACTCCAGCTGCTGATCTTCCTGATGATACTCCATATGAAGTAAAACTTGATAGGCTTCAAAGGCTTCAAGCCCTAGTTAACAAACAAGCTAAAGAATTTAGCGAAAAAATGTTAGGCACAGAACAAATTATTCTAGTTGAAGGATTTTCTAAAAGAGATTCTAATGAACTGATGGGCAGAACCGAAAATAATCGTATTGTTAACTTTAAGGGTAGCGAAAATTTAATAGGTCAAATGGTACCTGTCAGAATTACTGAGGTTTATACTAATTCACTCAGAGGGGAGTTGGTTTAAATCATGGCTAAAAGCATTAATATTACTCTAGAGGGCGACAATACCCATTTAGCAAATTTTATGGGTCCCCTAGATGAAAATTTAATGCAAATTGGATCGGCATTTAATGTTAAGGTTTCCCGCACGGGTAATAAAGTCACAGTTACGGGTGAATTTGCCGATGAATGCAAAAAGGTTATCGAAAAATTCTTTAGATTTGCACGACATAAACCTCTAGATTTAGAAGAGGTTCAACTCGGATTGGTAGAAGAAATTAATTCCAATCCAAATATTCCTGTTAGTGATAGCAATTTCTCTAATTACTATGATGAAGAAATTGAAGATACTTCTACCGAACTTTCTATCACAGATGAAAATGAACTTTATTTCTTAAGAACTAGAAAAAAAGATCTTAAGCCTAGAACCCCCAGACAAAAAGAGTATATCCACAAAATTCTTCATAA
Organism: Taylorella equigenitalis ATCC 35865; assembly: GCF_000276685.1. Lineage (NCBI taxonomy): Bacteria > Pseudomonadati > Pseudomonadota > Betaproteobacteria > Burkholderiales > Alcaligenaceae > Taylorella > Taylorella equigenitalis. The sequence continues at coordinate 1,471,147 of NC_018108.1, forward strand.
CGATATAAGTTTTGGTGTCGGTCCTGCTGGTACGGGCAAGACTTGGCTAGCCGTTGCCTGTGCAGTGGATGCATTAGAAAGAGATCAGGTTGAGAGAATCATTTTAACTAGACCTGCTGTTGAGGCTGGAGAAAGACTTGGATTTTTACCTGGCGATCTCACTAGCAAAGTTGACCCCTACCTTAGACCGCTTTATGATGCCCTTTACGATTTAATGGGCTTTGATAAAGTACAAAAACTTTTTGAAAAACAAATTATAGAAATTGCTCCACTAGCATATATGCGAGGTAGAACACTAAATAGAGCATTTGTGATTTTGGATGAAGCACAGAATACATTGCCAGAGCAGATGAAGATGTTCCTCACACGTATAGGATTTGGTAGTAAAGCCGTTATTACTGGAGATCCCAGTCAAGTTGACCTTCAGAGAGGTCAAAGAAGCGGACTTACTCATGCTTTGGGTGTTCTTAAAAAAGTTGAAGGCATTACATTTACACATTTCTCTAGTAGAGATGTTGTTCGTCACCATTTAGTTGCACGTATTGTGGAAGCTTATGCCTACCACGAGAAGTACAAATCTGATAAATAAAATGCTTAAACTCACTGTTCAATATGTAGAACCTTTTGAAGAACTTCCAAGACAAACCCTTAGAACATGGGCTTTAGCAGCTGTTAAAAGAGCTCATGAATTTGTTGAATTTGATTCTGCAGAATTAAATCTTCGTTTTGTAGGACCTGAGGAAGCTCGCAATTTAAATTCCGTTTATAGAAAAAAAGAATATGTCCCTAACATACTAACCTTCGATTATGGTGTAGATGCACTTGATGTTTTGAGGGCTGACATTATCATATGCAAAGATATTCTTTTAAAAGAGGCGTTAGATCAAGGTAAAAGTATTAAACAACACGCCTGCCATTTAGTAGTACATGGTGTACTTCATGCTTGTGGATTTGATCATATGGATGAAGAGTCAGCAATAGAAATGGAAAGCTTAGAGGCTGAAATCGTACAATCCTTTGGATTTCCACATCCTTATATTTAGATTCAATTTTTTGCGTTTTTTCCCAAATATCATTCATTTTGGGTTATTCTAAGATTTCCTTTAACTCGACGTCAAAGAGATGTCAACTGAACCATATCCGTCGCGTTTGCGAAATCAAAATCAAATCCACCGCTCTTTCGGTAGGCGCATAATTCAAAAATTCAAAGGTCTATTTAGTCTTCAGCATGAACCAGAAGATAGAGAAGATATTCACGAAATCCTTAATCTAGCAAATAAGCGGGCAATTATCGATGATCACACGCTTAAGATGATGATAGGATCTATTTCATTTTCAGAAATGATGGCTAACGATATTATGGTATCTAGGTCAAAAATGGATGTCATAGATATAAATCGTCCTCTCCCTGATATTGTGAGATATATAAATGAAACTTCTCATTCTAGATTTCCTGTATTCGATGGAGATAGAGATAATATTATCGGCATACTTTTAGCTAAGGATCTACTTAGATACTTTAATACTAAAAATCAAGTTATACGTGGACTTATAAGACCTGCTCTATTTGTCCCAGAGACGATTTTGCTAGGTAAACTCCTTCAAGAATTTAAGTCTACACGCAATCATATTGCCATAGTAGTTGATGAATATGGAAGTATTACAGGTTTGGTCACTATGGAGGACGTATTAGAGCAAATTGTCGGTGATATTGAGGATGAATTCGATGAGGAAGTTGAACAAACAATTTTCGCTGAGACCGATCACAGTTGGCGCGTAAAGGGTACAAGTGAAATTAAGCACTTAAATGAGATCTTAGGTTGTGATCTTCCAGATGACAATTACGAAACTCTTGGAGGATTACTTGCATCCGAGCTAGATGAAATCCCTAAACGTAATGATATTTATCAGTATAAAGACCTGAAATTCAAAGTTCTTAAGGCGGATGAAAAACAAGCCTTATGGATTCACGTACGTCGAGTTCCTATATTGCACGAATCTGATTCCGATGTATTAGAAAACTCATGAAATTTTTAATTTTATTTTTTCTTGGAGCACTTCATGCTCAAAGTTTTTCAGCTGGCATAATTCCTGAATTTGCATTAGCCCCATTGCAACTCATAACTTTCACTATAGCTACGATTCTAATTTTTTATGGCACTTCGAAGACTTACCTTAAGGCATTTACTTTTGGGTTAGCTCATTTTGCCTTTGGGCTTTATTGGATTTATAACAGCGTTCATGGATTTGGATATATTCATCCAATTATCTCATGGTCTATTGTTTTAGCATTTGCGGCATTTTTGGCATTATTTCCTGTTTTAGCTATTTTTATTTTCCGTAAAGTTCAAGGGTTAAATTTTGTCGGTTTCAAAGCACCCATTATTTTCTCAGCCTCATGGACAGCTGCTGAACTTTTAAGAGGTTATCTTCTAACTGGATTTCCTTGGCTTAACTTGGCCTATGCCCACGCACAAAGCCCTATAGGTGCATGGGCTCCTGTTTTAGGGTCATATGGTATGACTTTTATGGCCACTTTGCTTTCGGGGTTTGTTTCACTTTGGGTCCTAAGAAAAAATATACGTAAAGAAGTACGATTTGCTCAATTTGGAATTATTGCAATTTTGGTTTCGTGCATAGGTTTAAAATCTATAGATTGGTCTAAACCCTATGGGGGGCTAACTTCAATTCGCCTTGTTCAGAGCAATATTGTTCAAGATCTTAAATACAACCCTTTAAAATTAAATACAATTTTAGATCGCAATATAGAGTTGGCAATGCTTCCTGCAGGAGACAGCAATCAACCTCCTGAGTTGGTACTATTTTCAGAGACTATATTGCCATCAACACAAAGATCAATCCCTTTAAGTTTCTGGACCAGAATTTTAACTTTAGCCCATCAAAATGAAGCACAATTTATTCTAGGAATTAACCACGAGACCGACAGCCAAACCACTGAAAACCAATTAGATTACCCCTACGATTTACACAATACACTTTTACTAATAAATAAAGATACAGATGTCAATTCACTTTATGATACAAGTGTGCATAACAATCTAATTAAATACGATAAAAAACATTTAGTGCCGTTTGGAGAGATGGTTCCTAGTTATGTTCGTTGGTTTGTGAATTTGATCGGCCTGCCATTTATTGATTTCAAATCAGGCTCTGATAGGCAAAATAATTTTTCAATAAATGGACAATATGTAGCCCCGAATATTTGCTATGAAGACATATTTGGAAGTGAATTGCTTCCTTCCTTGTTCAGTCATGAAGGCAACCCAGGAGCTACGATTTTATATAACGCATCAAACCTTATGTGGTTTGGCAATAGTTCAGCACTCGGACAACATTTAGAAATGTCTAAAGTTAGAGCTCGTGAAACATCAAGACCTATAGTTAGGGCCACAAATACAGGAGCAACAGCACATATCAGTCACGAAGGTAAAGTTTTAGCCTCGCTACCTTACGAGACCACAGGTGTCCTGGATGTTCTTGTGCAAGGCAGAACTGGCTTAACTCTTTATGCACGCATTAGTGACTGGGGAATATTAGTCCTAGTATTAGGAATATTGCTTATTGGTTTGCTTTACCGAAAAACGACAAACGAAAAATAATTAAGTCAAATTCTTTACAAGCCTAATTGAAAAGTGGTATTATAACTATCTTTAGTTCTTGGTCCCCTTCGTCTAGAGGCCTAGGACACCACCCTTTCACGGTGGGTACAGGGGTTCGAATCCCCTAGGGGACGCCACTACCTGGAGCGGTAGTTCAGTTGGTTAGAATACCGGCCTGTCACGCCGGGGGTCGCGGGTTCGAGCCCCGTCCGCTCCGCCATATATCAAGCCCACGTCCTAGACGTGGGCTTTTGCTTTAAAAACTAAACATCATTCCTAGGCTTCCTCCGAACCCTCCTTTTGAATCACCAGAAATAGACGCTTTTCCAACCCAAGCCTCATCTCCTGACATAGCTGATACACCGACCGCATATCCAAACCCACCTCTGTAAGTTGCAACGCCAAGACCCAGTCCAACTTGGTCAGGAGTCCAAGCTTGTGGAAGAGAGGCTATTGCCATTGCAGAAGCAGTCCCTGCCCTAGATTGTTTCTTTAAATTATCCAATTCTTCACCAAGGATTTTGTTGGATTCTTTTAACCTTTTATCCAAAGTTGAATAAATACGATCTGATTCAGCTTTTAATTGACCCAAATTAACTGCATCAGTATTATCAACTGCATCAGCAAGGTCTTTCACTCTATTGCCACCCATACTAACTTCTGAACTAGAAGAAACTTTAAATTCTTTAGAAACAGTTAGCCCGCCATTTGCAGTTACTTTCTGCTCAAATGTTGGGGATTTTAGGCTCTCAATCAATTCTCCTAACTTATCAGATGTGGCATCGATTGAAGCTTTGTTTGAACTAATGCCCTCTTTATTTTTGGCAATATCAGAACGATTGATTGCGATTGCTTTTTTGTTGGCATCTATGCCTTTTTTATTGTTTTCGCTAAGAATTTTGTTTGCGGATATAGCCTGTGTATTTTTTTCTACTTTTAAGTCAGTAGCCTTCAAAGCCTTAGTATTTGTAGCAACTTTTACGCCAAGACCTTTTACATCAGAAACGGCTTTATCAACTTTAGCCCCAATTTTTTCAACTGCAGTTGTGTTTTTTGCTAGCTCACCTTTTATACCTGAGATTTTTTCTTTATTTTTATCTATTTCAAAGTTAACACCTTTTATGGCATCTTTATTTTTCTCAACCTTGGTATCAATCTTAGAAACTGCTGTTTTAGATTCTTTTAGATTCTTTCCGATTTCTTTGATTGAGGTAGAAATGCCATCTACCTTATTTTTGATTGAATCTATCTCTCCAGCTGATTTATTAGCAATTTTTATTTGCTTCTTAAACTCATCAATGGAATTTGAATTAGTTTCAATATTAGAAATTAATTTGGCAATTTTATCTTCATGTGTATCAACCTTTTCAGTCAATGCTTGTATATTTGAAGAATTATCATTCGATGTGCCATCTGCAGCTAAAGTAGTTGTATTTAATTTCTCAAACACAATTACACTATCAGTTAGTGCATTCTGATGTCCACCTTCAGCAACTTCATAAACAATTGCTCTATGGCATGATGTGAAATTTGGTTTTTTTCTTTTTGTGCTCACATCCTCAGGAGTGCAGTTATAGAAAATTGGGGTAGCTTCATTAGATTTATCTTTCCATCGCCCAAGAGGATTTGCGAGATTTGTGCCCATAATATGAGCTTGGGTAATTTGAGGTGTTATTGCTAAAAGTGTTAATACAAATGTGGTTTTAAATTTAAAAGATTTCATATCGACTCCTTATAAAAAAATCAGTTTTGATTCTAAGAATCGACACAAATTTTGAGTAGGTGGTGTGCATGCTTTTATCCATTAGGAAAACTACGTACACACGGTTTTATTCTTTTTAATACATTTACAAACTTGAACACTTTAACTAACTCTGTAAAATATAAATTCAAAATAAATTTTCTTTAAAACAACAAAATTAAATGAGCATTAATTCACAAAAATCAGAGTCTGCAGTTTTAGAAGTAAATAATTTAAGTGTTGATTTTGTGAGTAGTGAACATACGGTTCACGCTGTTAAAAATTTATCTTTTTCTATTAGTAAGGGTCAAACTTTAGCAATTGTTGGTGAATCTGGCTCTGGAAAATCCGTAACATCACTTTCTATTATGCGATTAGTAGAAAATGGTGGGGGAATTATTACTTCTGGACAGATGTTGTTCACTGCAAATAAAAAACCTCGCGTTGATCTTGTAAAGCTTTCTTCTAGAGATTTACGAAAAATTCGCGGTGCAGATATGGCTATGATTTTTCAGGAGCCTATGACATCATTAAATCCAGTTTTTACTGTAGGTGAGCAAATTGCAGAATCTATAAGACTACATCAAGGGCTTTCAAATTCAGACGCTATGGCAGAAGCCCTACGCATGCTGGATCAAGTAAGAATTCCTGAAGCTAAAAGTGTAATCAAAAGATATCCGCACCAACTTTCAGGTGGCATGCGACAAAGAGTAATGATAGCAATGGGACTCGCCTGCAAGCCTTCATTACTCATTGCTGACGAACCAACAACTGCCCTTGATGTAACTATTCAGGCTCAAATTCTGCAACTAATCCGTGAACTACAAAAAGAGATGCAGATGGCGGTTATCTTTATCACTCATGATATGGGTGTTGTAGCTGAAGTTGCTGACCGTGTATTGGTTATGTACAAAGGTGAAAAAGTGGAAGAAAACATTGCCACAGAAATATTTAATAACCCTCAACATGCTTATACGAAAGCTCTTCTTTCTGCTGTTCCAAAACTTGGTTCTATGTCTGGAAAAGCACTTCCTGAAAGGTTCGATTTACTAGTAATGGATGAAAATCAACCTACGGAATCGAATTTAAATCCTGAGCCACTTCAACCTCTATACAATAAACCTCCTATTTTGGAAGTTAAAAATCTTAAGACATATTTTGATATACATAGTGGATTTTTAGGATTGAATAAAAAGCGTGTTCATGCGGTGGAGAAAGTTAATTTTTCACTCTATGAACAGGAAACTCTTGCAATTGTAGGCGAGTCTGGGTGCGGAAAATCCACGACAGGTCGCTCTCTTCTAAGATTAATTCAATCTCAAGGCGGTCAAATTCTTTTTAAAGGACAAGACGTCAATTCTCTTTCAAAAAATGAGATGCAAAAGATTCGTCGCGATATTCAATTCATTTTCCAAGATCCATATGCTTCATTGGATCCACGGCAAACGGTGGGATTTTCAATTATGGAGCCATTGCTCATACACAAAGTTGCTAGCGGAAAGCAAGCAAATGAAAGAGTTCAGTGGTTATTAGAAAAAGTTGGGCTTTCAGGTGATATGGCCCAAAGATATCCTCATGAATTTTCAGGTGGACAAAGGCAAAGAATTTGTATCGCAAGAGCACTGGCATTGAATCCTAAAATTGTTATCGCTGATGAATCAGTATCTGCGTTGGATGTTTCTATTCAAGCACAAATCGTTAATTTGCTTATGGATTTACAGCAGGAATTTGGAATTTCTTATTTGTTTATATCCCACGATATGGCTGTTGTAGAGCGGATTTCGCACAGAATTGCAGTTATGTATTTGGGTCAAATTGTTGAGATAGGCTCAAGGCAAGCGATATTTGAAAACCCTCAACATCCTTATACAAAAAAACTGATAGAAGCTGTTCCTATTGCTAACCCAGAGCGTAGGCATCTTGACCGTAAATTATTGACAGGTGAAATTCCGAGCCCGATCCGTAAGATTGGTGATGAGCCTATAGTCGAGCCATTAATTCAAATCGCTGAAAATCATTATGTAGCTAAACATTCTATTGGAGTATATAGCCCAAACTCCGCAAATCCAACTTAAATTAAATACAGGAGAGTATATGAAATCCTTAACTAAAACCACTTTGGCAATGAGCTTTCTTTTAGGCAGTCTTTCTTTTTCGACTTCAGCTATGGCTACGAAAGATGTAGTAGTCGCAATCCCTTACAGCCTTAGTGCACTTGACCCATACAACACCAATTCCACACTAGCACAAGCTGTAGGTAAAGGTTGGTATGAAGGTCTATTTGAATTTGATAAAGATTTAAATATTAAACCTCTTTTAGCTACTGAATATAAGGCAAGTGAAGATGGTCTTGAGTACACATTCAAACTTCGTGAGGGTGTGAAATTCCATGATGGTACAGACTTTAATGCAGAAGCGGTAAAAATCAATTTTGAACGTGTTCTAAATAAAGCGAATGCCCTAGCTCGTTACAATCAATTCAACAAAATAAAATCAGTTGAAGTTGTTAATCCATACGAAGTAAAAATTATTCTTTCAGAACCATTTTCTGCACTTATAAATAATCTTGCACACCCATCTGCAATGATTATTTCTCCTAAAGCCCTTGAGCAGTACGGAAAAGATATTAACTTCCATCCTACTGGCACAGGTCCATTTCAATTTGTTGAGTGGAAGCCAGGAGAGACAGTAAAAATGAAACGCAACGAAAATTACTGGAACAAGGATAGTCTCGCAAAAGTAGATTCTATTACCTTCCGTGTAATTACCGACAACAATACTCGAGCTGCTGTTATGAAAACAGGTGAAGCTCACTTTACAAATCCTGTACCTTACGAGCAAGTAAAAATTCTAGAAAAAAGTGGCAAAGTTGATATTGTTGTTACTCCATCAATTGTGGAACGTTACGTTTCTATAAATGTACTAAAAAAACCATTTGATAATATCAAGGTTCGCCAAGCACTTAACTATGCAATTAACAAAGAAGCCCTAATTAAAGTTACTTTGAACGGTTATGCAGATGTTGCAACTGGTGTTGTCCCACCACTAGTTGAATTCTCTAAGCAATTCAAATCGTATGAATACGATCCGAAAAAAGCAAAAGAGCTTTTAAAAGAAGCTGGATACCCTAATGGATTCGAAACAACTTTATGGGCTGGATACAATGATGGTACATCTGTAAAAGTCATACAGTTTCTTCAACAACAACTTCGCCAAGTTGGTATAAAGGCTTCTGTAGAAGCATTGGAATCTGGTCAAAGAGTTGCTAAAGTTCAGAAGGTACAAAAACCTGAAGATGCCGGCGTAAGACTTTATTATGTCGGCTGGTCTGCTTCTACAGGTGAAGCAAACTGGGCATTAGCTCCACTGCTTAAAGGCGATGCATGGCCACCAGTATTGTCAAACACTTCGTACTATAAAAACGATAAAGTTGATGCAAACCTAGAGGCGGCTCTTCGCACTAATGACAAAGCTGAAAAAGAGAAACTTTACGCTGAAGCTCAGGAAATCATTTGGAACGAAGCTCCTTGGGTTTTCTTGAATGTAAGTAAACTGGTATCTGCTAAGAGCAAAAATCTTGAAGGTATTGATGTTATGCCAGATGGTTCCTTCTATTTCAAACAAGTAGATCTTAAATAATCAACCTTATAAGTAGCACTTAAGGGGCGATAGCAAAAGCATTGCCCCGATGTTTTTAATATGCTTTCATACTTTATAAAAAGAATAATTGGGATGGTTCCCACACTATTTCTTATCTGCGTATGTGTATTTTTATTTGTACACATACTTCCAGGAGATCCTGCTGTATTAGCTGCTGGTCCCGATGCTGATGCTCAAACAATACAATTAATACGTGAGGATATGGGACTCAATTTGCCTCTTTGGGAGCAATTTGTGAATTACATGTCCAACGTGTTGCATGGAGATCTAGGGCACTCTCTTAGATCTAAGCGACCAGTTTTCGATGAAATTGCTATTAGATTTACTCCGACAATGCTACTTACTCTTACAAGTATGTTTTGGTCAGTTATTGTGGGACTGGTGATTGGAGTTGTATCTGCCATATGGAGAAATTCATGGCCTGACAGATTATTTATGACATTAGCAGTTTCGGGGATTTCCTTTCCTGCATTTGCATTCGGTATGTTATTGATTCAAATTTTTGCTGTTTGGCTTGGATGGTTGCCATCAGTTGGTGCAGATAGTTGGAAGCACTATATATTGCCATCCCTTACCTTAGGATTGTCGGTTGCAGCGGTCTTAGCCCGATTTACAAGGGCTTCGTTTGTTGAAGTAATTAATGAAGATTTTGTACGCACAGCAAGAGCTAAGGGGTTAAGTGAAAAAGTTGTCATGATAAAACATAGTTTGAGAAATGCTTTAATCCCAGTTGTTACGATGATGGGCCTTCAATTTGGATTTTTACTTGGAGGTTCAATTGTTGTTGAAACAGTATTCGGCTGGCCTGGTATGGGTAGCTTGCTCATCGACTCTGTGAACTCCCGCGACTACCCGATGATTCAAGGGCTTGTACTTTTATTTTCCTTTGAATTTATCGTAATCAATTTAGTAGTTGACATACTTTACGGGGTCATTAACCCTACTATTCGCTACAAGTAGGTGCATGATGGATATTAAACAAAAACAAGAAACTATCAGAACTCCTATGAGTGAGTTCAAACGCAAATTTAAAAAACAAACACCTGCCATAATAGCTGGGTTATTTATTCTGTTCATTGTTGTCATTGCCATACTAGCTCCATGGATTGTTCCATATGATCCAGAAAATTTCTTTGATTACGATAAGCTAAATCAGCCTCCATCGTGGGAGCATTGGATGGGAGTCGATTCGCTTGGTCGCGATATCATGAGTCGAATAATTATGGGGGCTCGCATATCTTTAGCTGCTGGTTTCATTTCCGTTGCCTTAGGTATGATATTTGGAACGGTTTTAGGGCTTTTAGCTGGTTACTATGAAGGCTGGATTGATCGCTTGGTTATGCGTTTATCCGATGTTTTATTTGCATTTCCTGGGATTTTGCTTGCTATTGGGGTTATTGCTGTTCTCGGACCAAGCATGTTAAATGTAATCATTGCAGTTGCTGTATTTAGCGTACCAACTTTTGCTCGTTTGGTTCGTGGCAATACTCTTTCACTCAAAAATATGACTTATGTTGAAGCAGCCAGAAGTATTGGTGCATCTGACTTTACCATTTTGTTTAAGCATATATTGCCAGGCACTATATCTCCTATCGTGATTTATGCCACTATGCGGATCGGTACTTCAATTATTACTGCAGCCTCACTTTCATTTATCGGTATGGGGGCACAACCGCCAACCCCTGAATGGGGAGCGATGTTAAATGAAGCTAGATCGGATATGGTTTTAGCACCACACGTGGCTTTATTTCCATCATTAGCTATATTTTTTACAGTTCTTGCTTTTAATATTTTGGGTGACGGTTTACGTGATGCACTTGATCCAAAACTTAAAACATAATTATGATTAGGATAGATGATTTAATAAATTGCTATAGTGCTCCTGTTATAGGCAATTTAAATTGCGGTCCAAAAAATTTAATCTCTGATGTATCAGGTGTTACAGTTGGTCATTGCACAATTAGCTCCGATGATTCTAAAACCATTAGAACCGGTGTAACTGTAATTAAGCCATCGGATGCAAGGGATTTATTTGCAAATAAGGTTCCTGCAGCCGTAAGTGTCATAAATGGATTTGGCAAAAGCTATGGCCTTGTTCAGCTTGAGGAATTGGGAGTTTTAGAGACCCCTATTGCACTTACAAATACTTTCAGTGTTCCTGAAATTGCCACGGCTCAGATTAAATCTGCTATTGAAGTTAACGCCGAAATTGGTCGTTCATTGCCAACAGTAAATCCTTTAGTACTAGAATGTAATGATGGCTATTTAAATGATATACAGTCTTTTGCTGTCAAAGAAGAACATTATTTAAAAGCCTTAAGTGATTGTTCATCCACATTTGAGCAGGGTGCTGTCGGTGCTGGTCATGGGATGAAGTGTTTTGGCTTTAAAGGAGGAGTAGGTTCGGCTTCTCGAATTTCCGTATGCTCTAATTCATACATTGTTGGCTCTTTAGTTTTATCTAATTTTGGAGCCTTAACCAACTTAAGAATTGGCGGTTTAGAGTTGGGGGAACTTTTAGAAAGTAAGAATTTAAATATACAACTTGAAAAATTTGAGCAAGTTAAAGCAGAGGACGAGGATAAGGGATCGATAATTATGGTGCTTGCTACAGATGCCCCACTTGATTCTAGGCAGTTAAAAAGACTTAGCCTAAGAGCAGCTGCAGGTTTAGCTAGAACTGGTTCGAACTTTGGACATGGTAGTGGAGATATTAGCGTTGCTTTTTCTACTGCATACTCTGTTGAACAATCAAATAATCAAGTTTTGAACAAAAGCATTGCCACTTTAAATGAGGGGCAAATTAATTATTTATTTGATGCGGCGGCTGAAGCTACGGAGCAAGCCATAATTAATTCTTTATGGCATTCAAAAACGACATATGGCCGAGATGGTCATGTGTGTAGGAATTTATTTGACGTGATTAAAGAACGCTTTTTTGATATGGAATCAAAATGAAAATCTTAATAAGTGCTGATATTGAGGGTGTCGCTGGTGTAGTTGACCCTGAACAATGTAGAACTGGAACAAGTGAGTGGGAACGTGCCCGTGTTTGGTTTACAGAGGAGGTCAATGCGGCCGCACGTGGTGCTTTTGATGCTGGTGCCACTGAAGTTGTAGTTGCAGATTCTCATGCCAGTTTTAGAAATATATTGCCAGACTTAATTGATGAGCGTATATACCTAATTATGGGCAAACCACGTCTTTATAGCATGGTAGCTGGGGTTGAGATGGGAGCTGATGCCCTAATGCTTGTTGGCCATCACTCACAAGCTCGAGGACATGGGATTCTCGCCCATACTATAAATGGATTTTCATTTTCTCAAATTCGCATTAATGGTGTTGCTTACGGAGAACCTGGATTATATGGACTGTTAGCTGGAGAAGTTGATGTACCTTTAATTTTCGGAAGTGGCGATCAGATATTGGAAGAGGAAAACAAAAACTTTTTTCCTGAAGCAATATGGGTGCACACAAAAGAGGCTATGGGCACATTTGTTGCCAAAACTAAAAGTACGCAACGAGCTCGTTATGATATTTTTAAAGGTGCTAGAAATGCGGTTGAGAAATTCCGCTCATCAGGCGATTTATTTAAGCCTTTCAAAGTTGCGGGACCATATAAATGCGAAGTGGCCTGTCATAAGCCAGAGATGGTAGATATATTTTCTATATTGCCAGGTACTAAGCGAGTTGATCAGCTAACAATAAGTTTTGAAACTAGTTCAATATTAGATTTGATTCGTACGGTAAACACATTCTCTTTGATGTCTAGCGTTTTGAGGTAATTACATGAAAGGTCCAGTTATAGCTATTCATGGAGGTGCGGGTGCAATTTCAAAACATGAAATTTCATCTGAACTTGAAAAACAATATCGCGATTCTTTGAGAGATATCATTGAAGCTGGGGCTGATGCACTTTCTAAAGGGGCATCTGCTTTGGATTCTGTGGCATTGGCAGTTAGTATGTTTGAAGATAATCCACTTTTTAATGCTGGTAGAGGTTCCGTTTTTACTCATGAAGGCAAACATGAATTAGATGCATCTATCATGTGTGGACGGACTCTTAATTGTGGAGCAGTTGCAGGACTTACAAATATCAAAAATCCCATCTACGCAGCTAGATGCGTGATGGAAAAAAGCAAGCATGTGTTGATGATATCAGAAGGTGCTGAGGACTTTCTTAAATCACAAGGTTTCGAGACAGTCCCTAATTGCTACTTTAGTACAGATATAAGACTTAAACAACTTCAAAAGCTTATTGAAGCTGGAGGAGATGACGTATTACTAGACCACGATTCTGGACAGAAAAATCCTCCAATTGATGAATCCAAAAAAATGGGGACTGTTGGTGCAGTTGCATTAGATTCTTATGGGAACTTGGCCGCTGCTACATCTACAGGAGGCATGACAAACAAAATGCCTGGTCGAGTAGGAGACTCTCCAATTATTGGGGCTGGCTGTTATGCAAACAATCAAACATGTGCAGTATCTACAACTGGTCACGGAGAACACTTTATTAGATCTGTAGTTGCATACGATATATCAGCACTAATGCAATATAAAGGGCTATCACTGGTAGAGGCTTGCAATGAGGTAGTGCATAAAAAACTTCCATCTATAGATGGCTCTGGCGGTTTAATCGCTGTTGACCGCAATGGCAATGCCTCATTGCCCTTTAACTCATCAGGCATGTACCGTGCACTTGGATACGCTAACGGTACAAGAGAAGTTGGAATATACGCTAGCGATTCTATTTAATATCTAATTATTTAGATTTTTTATAGCGAGATTTGCTAGCTCGTCTGCCCTCTCATTTTCTGCGATTCCGCAATGTCCTCTAACCCAATTCCACTTCGGATTGAGTTTATCCACTAATTTTATAAGTTCCTGCCACAAATCCTTGTTTTTAACAGGAGTCTTTGAGGCAGTCTTCCATCCTTGCTTTTGCCAGTTTTCAAGCCAATTTTGTACAAATGGATTCATAACATATTGAGAATCGACATGAATAATTAATTCATCTACATCTTCAAAATTGTCCTCAATATACTTCAGACTCATAATCACAGCTGTAAGTTCCATGCGGTTATTTGTGGTTTCTTCCTCTGCACCTTTGAGCTCAACTTCTACGTCATCTAAAATTATAAGGGCACCCCAACCACCAACGCCAGGATTCCCTTTGCAAGCCCCATCTGTCCATATTTCTATTTTTTTAGACATTATTTTTTTCCTTATTTAATACAGCTAAACCACTTTTAATTGATTTTTTCTTTGGCAATGCAGAACCCACCATGGCAGGCGATACTAATGCGTGCTTTAGAGCCAAAAAATAACTTGGTGCTGTTATATTGTGAATATTATTTTTAAGAATGCCCTTACTCTCTAAATCAAGTTCATAAGCCCACTTTTTAATCCTACTTTGTGGAATTTTTATATCATTTGAAACTGGGCAGCCTCTAGATTTTTTGTTAAATTTAGTCAGGAAACTAGTCTTAAACCCAATGACTACCATAATCCCATGGACAGATAATAAAGATGTTGCTATTTGAAAAATCATTTTGGGATTGCTGACTAATTCAAGCGTATGAGGCAAAACTACCAAGTCAGATTCTTGAAAATTTTCTATGTAATCTATATCAACAAAAAATTTATTTTGTGTTCTGGCTTGAGAAATATAATTATGATCTGAAAGTCCAATTTGAATTGATTGATAGCCAAAAGTATTTTTCAACAAATCTTCAAGTTGAGATTGCTCCCATATCTTTAGGGTTGCTCCATCAGTACTTAACCAACTACTAAGATCCTTAATTTCGAAAGTCATTTTAAATCAAGATTTTAAAGTAAATTATTTCGTAACATTAGTGGTTTACAATCATGAATTTACGAAAATTAAACCCATGACCAAAATAACCTATGTACGTGCATTCCAGGACAACTATATCTGGTTGATTGTACACGAGGGGCATGTTTGTGTAGTTGACCCAGGTGAGGCCAAACCAGTTATAGATTTTGTTCAATCTCAAAATTTAGTTTTGGATGCCGTACTGATTACACATCATCATAACGATCATGTTGGTGGAGTTAAAGGCATAGTGGACTTTTTTAGCCATGTTCAGGCTAATCCTGTTGATGTATACGGACCCAAAAATCCTAAACTCACATTCGTAAACAAACCAGTTACTCACGGGGACAAAATTAAATTATTTGATTTTCTAGAAGTGAGTGTTTTTGGGACTCCTGGTCATACTTTGGATCATTTAGTATATTATTCGCAAGTAAAAGTACTTACGGATAATTATGACCAGTCCCCTTTTGTTTTTACTGGTGATACCTTATTCTTATTAGGAAGCGGTAAACTATTTGAAGGCGATTCTAAAATTATGTTCCAAAGCCTTGAAATATTTAAACAAATGAGTAAGAATACACTTGTATTTTGTGCTCATGAGTATACATTAAATAATTCGGCATGGGCTTTAGAGGTTGATCCACAAAATTTTGGATTAAAAGAGCTCATTGCCAAATATGAATCTAAAAGGTCTAAGGGACTTCCTACTGTGCCTGATACTTTGGATTCTCAATTGTCATACAACCCGTTTTTAAGATTGAGTGACCCTGTGATTATTAAGGCTACTCAATTATATTCAGGCTCATCATGTGATGAACCTCAAAAAGTTTTAAATGTGCTTAGGCAGTGGAAGAATAATTTTAGGTAGAATATGAAATTTTTTAAACTTTTAGCTATTTGTGCTACGGTAGCCCTCAGTGCTTGTGCTACTAATGAACCAAATGTATCAAATTCAAAGTCAAATACTTATATAGTTGATTACGATGTAAGAGTATCTCATCTGTCAGTTTGGGATCGCATCACCGATGGATTTGGTATGCCTAATTTAGACGGTGATCCTTTAGTGCAAAAATGGGTTGAGTATTACACAAATAGACCTGAGTACATCGAAAGGATGGCTGAGAGATCTTCAAAATATCTCTACCATATCGTTGAAGAAGTTGAAGCTCACAATTTTCCTACTGAATTAGCATTACTTCCATTTGTTGAAAGTGCATTTGTATCCACAGCAAAATCATCTGCAAAAGCTGCTGGTTTGTGGCAGTTTATTCCAAGCACTGGTCGGAACTACAATTTATCCCAGGACTTCTGGACTGACCATCGCTTAAATCCAATTCACTCTACTAGAGCCGCAATGGACTATCTTGGATATTTGTATGATTTTCAAGCAAATGATTGGCATTTAGCTTTGGCCTCATACAATTGGGGCGAAGGAGCAGTGGCTAGGGCTCGTATCAAAAATGAAAATGCTGGCCTACCAGGTGATTATCAATCTTTAAATATGCCAGATGAAACTAGAAACTACGTACCTAAGCTTCTAGCAATCAAAGAGATAATTTCAAATCCACAAAAATATGACATTAGACTTCCTTTTATTCCTAACACTCCATATTTCCAAAAAGTTGACGTAGCGGAAGACATGGATGTACAAGTTGTAGCTAAGTTAGCTGGCATGTCATTAGATGAATTCAAGGAGCTAAACCCTGCCGCTAAACAACCTGTATTTTTAGCCTCTAGAGGGGACTTTATCCTACTTCCAGTCGATAAAATTCAAACTTATGAAGAAAATCTAGCTTCTTACAAAGGTGATTTAGCAACTTGGGGAGGCTATGATCCTCGCGAAGGTGAAACCTTACAATCTATTGCTCAAAAACTTAAGATATCGTTAGCCAAACTAAAAAAACTTAATGGATTAGGATTTAAGCAAAAAAATATTGCCCGCACTTTATTAATCCCAACAAATATTAATGTTGAGAACTTTAAGGAAGATATAAATCTTAAGGGGCAGTTAGTATCTAACAAACCTATATTAGTTAAAAATGAAGCTAAATTTGCCTCTCCAGTTAAAGCTAAATTCAAAGGCAAAACTAAATTTGTAAGCACAACTAAAGTTTCCAAATTTAAAGCTCAAAGGGCTGTATTTAAAACAAAATCTAAGCTAAAAAAAATACGTCAAGTAAGTTACACCGTTAAAAATGGTGAGACTATGACCTCTATTGCAAAGAGACACGGTACTACTGTTGCAAATCTCAAAAAATTAAATGGCGGAAAATCATCACTTAAATCTGGACAGAAAATCAGAGTTCAGTGACGTTGTTTAATAACATTTCAAGTAATAAATTAACACATGTAGTTTTTGGTCTTAACATTTGAATAACATAAAAAGTGCTAAGATAAACGAATGCGATAAACTTTTGTAACCGCATTATTATTAATAAGGACTTTTTATGAATTTTGACATAAACCAACTACTTAAAGGTTCTGTGCGCGATGCTGTGCTAGATCAAATAACAAAATCTGTTGGTCTTCCTGAATTGAAGGCTAACAGCGTGCTTGATCGCATTGTGTCTGTTGTAATGAGTGGCATCTCAAGAAAAACCAACTCAAAAGAAGATGCCGAGCATCTTCTAGATGCGATTAAAGGTGTTGATAGCAATACTCAACAAATTTATTCTACTGGCGCTACAGCTTCTGATTTAGGCTTTGATTCATTAAAACAAAAAGGGTTAAGTCTTTTAAATTCTCTTTTTGGTAGTGAGTTTGACGGTTTAGTAGACCAAGTTTCTAGAGAAGAAGGTGTCACACAAGTTCAAGCAAAAGATTCTATGGCTACCGCTGCACCAGCGATATTCTCTAGCCTTAAAAACTATTTAGGTAGTGATTTCAGTTTAGCAAATTTGAGTGCATTGACTGGTATGGTAGGGCTAACTGCTACAGGTACAGATTTGCTAAACAAAGCTACGACCCCTGTAACTAAACCAGCTACTCATAAAGTTCCATCTCAGGAAACAGTTGATGCTGCTAGAATGGCTGGAGTGCATGAGCCACAATACACTAAATCTACTGAGGTTCATGATAGAGAAATGGAGGAACCGAAAAAAAGTGGGATTTGGAAGTGGCTAATTATTCTTGCTTTGATTTTAATTGCCCTATTATTATTTAGAAGTTGTAATAAAAAGGATAATCCTGCAATTACTAATAATGAAGAAAGTGTAGTTAATAACGAAACTACAAATAATGATGCAACACCACCTGCTCCTGTTGAAAATCCTGATTCAAAAGAAACCAAGATTATTGAAGGCTTTGGTAATTTTGAATGGGATTACCAAGACGAAAAACTAGTTATTGACGGTGATATTGATTCAGCAGAAACTAAAGCTACTTTAGTTGATGCTTTCAAAGGTATTGCTGGAACTTTAGCTGTTGAAGATAAACTTGATATTGATGCTGATAAAGGCAAATTAGAATTCACCAACTTTGCTGCTCTTGCAGGTGCTTTAAAAGATTTTGTTGGTGTTGATGGAAAATTTGATGGAAAAGAACTTAAATTATCAGGAACTTTAAACTCAGAAGAAGCAAAAGCTAATTTAGTTAAAAAACTTTCTGAAGTACTAGGTGCTGATTATAAAATCCAAGCTGATGACGTTAAAGTAGAAGCTACTAAAACAGAAGAACCTAAAGAAGAAAACAAAGACAGTCAAAAAGATGAAGTTAAAGTATCTAAAGATTTAGGCGACCTTAGATGGAATGCAAAAACCGACAAGGTGGTAGTTGGTGGTGATGTTCCAAGCGAAGAAGTGAAAGCTAAAGTTTTAGAAGCATTTAAAGTTATAGCTGGTAATAGACCTCTTGAGGACAAACTTAATGTAGATAAAGATGAAGGCGAATTTAGCTTCAATGACTTTACTGCATTCGCTGGTGTTCTTAAAGACTACCCTACTATCGAAGGTGATTTCGATGAGGGTGTTCTTAAACTTGATGGCACTTTAAATAGCGAAGACGCTAAGAAAAAATTAGCTACTGATTTAGTTGCTGTACTAGGAAGTGCATTTAAAGTTGATGTTGAAAGCATTGATGTTGATGCACCTGAAGAAGTTGAAGGTTACGGTGATTTATCATGGAAATTTGATGGTGATAAATTAGTAATTGACGGTGATGTAAGTGCTGAAGACAAAACTAAATTGCTTGCCGCCTTTGACTCAATTAAAGACACTTCTACTATCCAAGATGACATGGATGTTAAAGATAATCAAGCTAATATGAAACTTGATAGCCTAGATGCATTTATTAAAGTTGTTGGTGATTTCCCTAACGTTAAGGGTTCATTTGACGGCTTCACACTTGATTTAACTGGTCACGTTATTTCTGACGAAAGAAAAACTGAACTAGTTACTAAACTTCAAGAAGCCTTAGGCTCTCAATTTAAGATTGATGCTGATGATGTTGATGTTGAGACTCCTGACGTAGGCGAAACAGAGAATAAACCCGTTAATGATACTAATTTCCCTACTCCAGCTGAACAGCCAGCTGATCAAACAGCTCCAGCTGAACAAGCTACTACTTCAAGTGAAACTGCTCAAACAGACGAACTTGCAAATGTGCTTGATATTAGCGAAATGTCAAAAGAGAATTTGGACTTACATATAGTATTTGATTCCGCTTCATCTGATATTCAACCTAAATATAATGACCGCTTAGATGCGTTTGCTAAATATTTAATTGAATCAAATCGTACTGGCGAAATCTCTGGATATACTGATAATCAGGGTGATGACGAAAGCAATAAAAAATTATCCGCTGAAAGGGCTAACTCAGTAAGAAATTATTTAGTTTCAAAAGGAGTTCCAGAAACTAACATAGTTGCAGTGGGTTATGGTGAAGCAAACCCTATAGCTGACAACAACACACCTGAAGGTCGATTAGCTAACCGTCGCATTGAATTTAATGTTAAGGATGTAACATCTAAGAAAGATGCTATTGGGGAAATGATCAACCAAACTGAAGATAAGGCAAAAAGTACTTATGACTCAACTAAAGAAAAAGTAACTGAGGCTGCTGAAGTTACCAAAGAAAAGGTTCAAGAAGGATACGAGACTGCTAAAGACAAAGTTAATAAAGCTGCCGACGCAACTAAAGAAGCTTATAAAGATGCAAAAGAAACCGTTTCAGAAGCTGCTGGCAAAGCTGGTGAAAAAATCAAGGATACAGCTAAATCAGTTGGTAATGCTGTGGATAAAGCTGCTCACAAAACTGAAGATGCGATTCAAAACATCAAGGAAAAAATGGGTGGTGAACCTTCATCAACTTCACCTGCTCCAGCACAATAGTCCCTAATAAAAAATTTAACCCGAGGAAGAGCCTCGGGTTTTTTTATGGCGGATCAGGGGGGATTCGAACCCCCGATACGTTTGACCGTATGCACGCTTTCCAAGCGTGTGCCTTAAGCCACTCGGCCACCGATCCTAAATTAAGCTGATAATTTTACAATATTAATTCCTTGAGTCAACAATCCTACGTACATATCTAGCAATAGTATCAATTTCGATATTAACCTTATCCCCTCCTTTCAAATACTGCAAAGTTGTGTTTTGAAAAGTATAAGGAATAACGTTTAGGCTAATTATGCACCCTTCCGAAATCATGTCATCCGAATGAGGATCCTCAGGTGAAAACGCATCAGTAACATTATTAATGGTCATACTAACACCATCGATAGCTACTGACCCTTTGTACGCCATAAAGATCGCTAACTCCTTAGGAATAAGAACTTCAATCACATGAGATTCCCCTTCCTTGCTGATTGACATAACACGCCCAACTCCATCCACATGTCCAGAAACTAAATGTCCATCAAGAGTATCCCCCAATCTCATAGCCCCTTCAAGATTAGCGTAACCCACCTCATCTAGACCACAAGTTTTTGACAAACTTTCAGCCGATACATCAACCTCAAAACCCGCATCATCTAGGTTCACTATAGTCATGCAAGCCCCATTGACAGCAATAGAGTCCCCTATCTTAAACTTAGACATATCTAAATTTCCTTTGGCAATGCGTAGTCGCACACCCACTTCAAGATTAGAAACAGATTCAATATTTCCCACTGTTTGAATTATGCCTGTAAACATAACACCATCTCCTTTAAAGAATTTAACAATGTTCCCCAAGATTCCGTGTTACGAATTCGAAGGCGAACATTATTTTTAATCGATTTAATATCAAAAATTTCCAGTTTGTTATCTACTGGAATAGATTCTACTTCTTTAATATTAAAGGGAGAATTACAATTACCCAAAACTAAAGGTGCTTGATACCACAACAACTCATCGATTAATCCAGCTTCATAAAAAGAAGTATTCAATCCACTACCTGCCTCCAAATGGATTTCATTCACCTGAAGAGAATTTAGAAACTCTAAAAGCTCGGACAGATTTAATTTTCCATCATCTAAACAACCCAATCCGACAAGTTCAATATTTTCAGACAAGTCAACTAGGCCCAAATCCTGTACCTTTGCCATTTCTCCAAAAACATACACCTTGGGATTAGAAAAAATACTCAATTTAGGCTTAGTAATAATGTTAAGCTCCCTATCAACAATACCTATCAACGGAGCTCTTGGTGTATTGAAGTGTCTAACATTTAATTTTGGATTATCCGCTAAAACAGTACCCGCACCCGTAAGAACAATGCTACTTCTAGCTCTCCAGTAATGACCGTCGTTACGCGATTCTTCGCAAGTTATCCACTTAGATTGACCATTAGTTAGTGAAATTCGACCATCAAGCGAACTAGCAATTTTAGTCCTTACCCATGGAGTACCCCTAATCATCCTAGAAAAAAACCCTAAATTTAACTCAAGGACCTCTTCAAGCATAAAACCTACTTCAACCTTAATTCCATTAGAGCGCAGAATACGAATACCATTGCCACCAACAATAGGATTGGGATCTGGACTTGCAATCACAACATGCTTTATTCCATTAGAAATTAAAGCATCTGTACACGGAGGTGTGCGACCAAAATGACTACAAGGCTCTAAAGTAACGTAAAGAATTGCATCCGCTATCAAATCCTCATGCCCACGCATCCTTGCATCCTTTAGAGCCATAATCTCGGCGTGATGAGAACCTGCTATTTGCGTTGCCCCTTCTCCAATTATCTCGTCGTTATGGACTATAACGCATCCCACGCACGGGTTTGGATCTGGCAAAAAACGAGTTTTTAGAGATGCTTCATAGGCCAAACGCATAAAGTGATTATGCTTATTTTTCATCGCCTAAAAGTTCTTTTATAGTAATTACGAATTGATCTATATCCTCGAAACTTTGATATACCGAGGCAAATCGCACGTATGCAACTGGGTCTAGTGATTTTAATTCTTTCATTACGACCTGACCAATATCGTATGATTGGACCTCTTTATCGGGGAAGTTTAAAAAATGCTCTTGAACTCGTGATACGGCATTATCCAAATCATCCCTTGATACTGGTCTTTTACGAAGAGCAACACTCATGCTTGAGCGAACCTTGTTGATATCGAACTCCATGCGAACACCATTTTTCTTTACGACTGTTGGCAATGAGAGTTCGATTTTTTCGTAGGTTGTATATCGCTTATCGCATTTTAAACAACGCCGTCTGCGCTTAATTGATAGACCATCATCTGATGATCTCGAGTCTAATACTTGACTTTCACAATGAGAGCAGAACGGACATTTCATCGATTATTTGTACACAGGAAATTTAGAGGTTAAGGCTAAAACTTTTTCCCGTACAGAAAGAATATTAGCTTCATCCTCAGGATTATCTAAAACGTCTGCGATTAAGTTAGCAGTCAGCTCCATCTCAGCTTCCTTAAAGCCTCTTGTAGTCATAGCTGGTGTTCCTAGTCGAATACCACTAGTTACAAATGGAGTTTCTGGGTCATTAGGTATAGAGTTTTTATTGCATGTTATGTACGCATCGCCTAAAACTTTTTCGGCAAGTTTTCCTGTAATACCCTTTGTTCTTAAATCTATAAGCATCACATGGCTTTCTGTACGTCCTGAAACTACACGCAACCCTCGCTTTTGCAATGTTTTAGCTAAAACAACTGCATTTTTAACAATTTGTGCTGCATACTCCTTAAATTCAGGCTCTAAAGCTTCTTTAAATGCAACCGCTTTACCAGCTATGACATGCATCAATGGACCGCCTTGAATTCCTGGGAATATAGCGGAATTAATCATCTTCGCATGTTGTTCTTTCATCATAATCACACCACCACGAGGACCACGAAGGGATTTATGTGTAGTAGAAGTAACAAAATCAGCAAATGGTACAGGATTTGGATATTGATCTCCAACTACCAAACCTGAATAGTGGGCAATGTCAACCATAAAATATGCCCCCACATCTTTAGCTATTTTTGAAATTCTCTCGAAGTCAATTCGGAGTGAATATGCTGATGCACCCGCAACTATAAGTTTAGGATTGTGTTCTTTAGCTAGTTTTTCTAAAGCTTCGTAGTCGATAGCTTCATCCTGATTCAAACCATACGGGATAAAGTTATAAAGCTTACCTGAGAGATTAACAGGTGAACCGTGAGTCAAATGTCCACCTTCATTAAGATTTAATCCAAGAACGGTATCACCAGGTTTTAGTACGGCAAAGTATACGGCTTGATTTGCTTGTGATCCTGAATTTGGCTGTACATTAGCAGCTTCGGCACCGAATAATTTTTTCAAACGATCGATAGCTAACTGTTCAACCTCATCAACGAACTCACATCCGCCGTAATATCTTTTACCAGGATATCCCTCAGCATATTTGTTTGTTAATTGTGAACCTTGAGCCTGCATAACGGCAGGACTTGTATAGTTTTCCGAGGCAATAAGTTCAATGTGCTCCTCTTGGCGTTGCTCCTCTTTCTTAATTGCTTCAAAAAGCTCTGGATCAACTTTATCTAGTGTTAGATTTTTATCAAACATGATTTTCCTAATTAACCTATAGTAATTCTTGCAAATTTACGTTTACCAATCTGAACTACATACGTGCCAGATTTTAAAATTAAACCTTTATCTTCAACTTTTGAACCGTCAACTTTCACCCCGCCTTGGACGATATTCCTAGAAGCCTCTGAGCCAGAAACAGCTAAACCAGACTCTCTTAGGACAGACACTATCCCCATCTCTGGACCTGGCAATGTCACCTCAGGTATATCTTCAGGTATCTGACCATCCCTAAAACGCAATTCAAAATCAGCCAACGCCTTTTCTGCAGCTTGTGAGTTATGGAAACGAGTAATAATTTCTTGAGCTAAAGCTACCTTAATATTTCTAGGATTAATTCCGTCTTCAACATCCTGCTTTAACTTTTTAATTTCATCTAAGGACTTAGATGAAATCAACTCATAGTAATTCCACATCAAAGAATCTGATATAGACATAATTTTACCGAACATGCTATCAGGTGTTTCTGTAATACCAATATAATTATTTTTGGATTTGGACATCTTTTCTACACCGTCCAAACCTACTAATAATGGCATAGTCAATACCGTTTGCTGAGGCTGACCATATTCTTTTTGAAGTTCGCGACCAACAAGCAGATTGAATTTCTGGTCCGTACCTCCAAGTTCCATATCGGATTTAAGTGCCACAGAGTCATACCCTTGCATAAGTGGATACAAAATTTCATGCATAGAAATCGGAATGCCACCCTTAAAACGCTTTGTAAAATCATCGCGCTCCATAATTCGGGCTACAGTATATTTAGAGGCAAGCTCAATTAAACCACGAGCACCAAGGGCATCACACCACTTTGAGTTGTAAGAAATAACCGTCTTAGAAGGATCTAAAACTTTAGACGCTTGGTCATAGTAAGTCTGTGCATTTACCTCAATTTGTTCTTTAGTAAGTGGAGGTCTAGTAGCATTTCGACCACTAGGATCACCAATAGTTGCTGTAAAGTCCCCAATCAAAAATATAACTTCGTGCCCCATATCTTGCAATTGGCGCATCTTAGTAAGTACTACAGTATGCCCAAGATGAAGATCTGGTGCGGTAGGATCTAGACCAAGCTTAATTCTTAAGGGAGTTCCTGAATCGTGACTTTTTTGGAGTTTCTCTAGGAACTCTGACTCAACTAAAATTTCATCTGTGCCACGTCTGACAATATCCATTTGTCGGGCAACTTCTGTACTTATTTTTACTTCTGATGTCATGAGGAGTACTTAGACCGTGAGATTACAATGAACAATAATTATAATTCTATAACTTAATTCCTAAGGTCTCTATGGCAATGCGTGAGTATTTTATCGGTTTAATGTCAGGTACAAGCACTGATGGAGTAGATGCAGTATTATGCACAATTTGTGAAACAGAAAAAATAAAAATTTTAGGTCATGAATACTTAGAATTCAATGACGACTTACGTAGTAGAATCTTAAACCTAAATGAACCTGCATTTGATGAAATTACTGAATCTCAACTTGTCTCTGTTGAACTTGCAAAAATAAGTGCCCAATGCATTGCCAATCTACTCTTTAAACTTAACCTAAAACCCACTCATATCAAAGCCATTGGGGCTCATGGTCAAACTATTAGACACGATCCAAAAGCAGGATATTCCTTGCAACTAAATAATCCATCATTACTTTCTGAATTAGCTCAAATAGACGTTGTCGCTGATTTTCGAAACGCCGATATATCAGTAGGGGGTCAAGGTGCCCCTCTAGTGCCTGCATTTCATAGCTATCTTTTCGAATCACACATGCCAACAGCCATTTTAAATTTAGGAGGTTTTGCAAATATATCTATACTTAATGGCAATGACATTTTTGGCTATGATATCGGTCCTTGTAATGCCTTAATGGACTTATGGATAAATACTCATAAGGGAGAAAATTATGATGATAGTGGGAAATGGGGTGCGAGTGGGCATTGCCACGAAGTGTTGTTGGAAAAACTTTTAAGTTATAAGTATTTTTCTATGCCAGCCCCGAAGTCTACGGGTCGGGATGAATTTAATCTGGCTTGGCTTATGAAGTATTTGGAAGAAGTTGGGGAAATTGAAGCTGTCAATGTAATGTCTACTTTACGAGAAATGGTAGTATCTACAATTCATAAAAGTGTTTCGGAGCTGTCATCCGAAATTAAAATTATCTATGTATGTGGAGGTGGTGTATACAATCAAGCCCTTATGAGCGGATTAAATAGAAAATCTGAACGTAGATTTATATCAGTGCAGGAAATTGGCGTGGACCCCATGACCGTGGAAGCTATGGCTTTTGCTTGGCTTGCATACATGAATTTAAACAAAAAGCCCCTAAATCTAACTAAAATCACAGGAGCTAAACGACCTAAAATCTTAGGTGCTTACTACCCACACTAAACACTAAAGGAAGAACCGCATCCACAAGTAGTTGTTGCATTCGGGTTTCTAATGACAAACTGAGAACCTTCAATGTCATCTTTATAATCAATTTCTGCACCAACTAAGTACTGAAAGCTCATAGGGTCAACAAGCAATGAAACACCATTATTGGTAACTGTCGTATCGTCCTCAGCCATAGTCTCATCAAATATAAAACCATACTGAAAACCAGAACACCCTCCACCTTGAATAAAAACCCTTAGCTTTAAGTCAGGATTGCCCTCATCCTCAATAAGTTCTTTTACTTTAGCTGCCGCAGCATCAGTGAAAACAAGCATTGAAGGAGCTTGTAAATCAACAGTTTCAACAGTAGACATATATATCCCCTCTATTTAAAGCAGAACGGATCTGCTTGCACGTACTTGACTACCCTCAAGCACTTTAACGTATATTTCATGTGGCTCAAAACCAGCTGGCAACACCAACTCTCCCGTACTTTGCTGCCACCTAACAAAATCAACAGATAATATTGAATGAATTCTAGGATTATTTAGAATTTTAGCTGCAACCTTAGGATTTGCGGGAACAGCCAATTTATTATCTTCAGTTATACGGGCCGGAATTAAATCAACGGTAGTATTTTTACCATTTAGCATACCCACAGCTTGAAATTTTAATAACCCCTTAAAAGCAGTTTCATCTACAGATTTTCTAGAAAGTAAAATACGGTAACTAATTAAGTCTCCCGAACGCTTCACATCTAAACTACGGATAGTAACAAGCCCCAAAGGTCCTGGTGGCAATAACTGCTCATAAAATTCAATATCCTTTGTGAGATCACTAATCTCATTCATCAATCTATTATTTTCGGCTTGAAACTTTTGAGCTATGGAATCACTAACAAATAATTTACCTCTTAGACTTTTGATAGTTTCTTCTAGTTCTGCATAATCTGACTTCATATTCAAGCGAGCTTGATGAAGAATTTTTTCGAATTCTTCACGCAAAACCATCTTCTCTTTTTTGAGATTGAGATTATCGTAGTAGTGCACAGCAGCACCACCAGCAATAACGCCGAAAATAAACATTAGACTACGGATTAGCATAAGGAATATTATAAAGGTATATGTCAATAAAAAAACCCACATTTCGAGATGAAATATGGGCTGAAATATGGGTTGAAATGCTTAGCAACAAAAGTAAATTAACGCTTACTAAATTGCTTACGACGACGTGCTTTACGTAGACCAACTTTCTTACGTTCAACTTCACGTGCATCACGAGTAACAAAACCAGCTTTAGAAAGAGAAGGTTTTAAAGTTTCATCATAGTCGATAAGAGCACGAGTTATACCATGACGTACAGCTCCTGCTTGACCAGATTCACCACCACCATGAACATTAACTTGAATATCAAAGCTATCAATCATATCAACAAGTTCAAGTGGCTGACGAACAACCATTTGACCAGTTTTACGCTGAAAATATGCATCAAGGGCTTTACCGTTAATAACAATATTTCCTGAGCCTTTTTTCATAAATACACGTGCCACCGATGTTTTACGACGGCCAGTGCCATAATTCCAATCACCTATCATACTCTAGCTCCTAGAAATCCAATTGTTTAGGTTGCTGAGCAGCATGAGGGTGCTCGCTTCCAGCATAGATCTTAAGTTTTTTGATCATAGCGTAGCCTAATGGGCCTTTTGGTAACATACCTTTTACTGCTTTTTCTATAGCACGGCCTGGGTGACGCTCTTGTAATTTACGGAAGTTAGTCTCGTAAATACCGCCTGGGAAACCAGTATGACGGAAATATTTTTTATCTTCGAATTTGCTACCAGTAACAACAATATCCTGTGCATTAATGATTACGATGTAATCACCTGTATCTACGTGAGGTGTGAATTCTGGTTTATGCTTTCCGCGCAAACGGCGTGCAACTTCGCTGGCTACACGACCAAGGACTTTACCTTTTGCGTCTATAACAAACCATTCACGACTCACTTCATGTGGTTTAGCCACGAAAGTTTTCATGATGGATCCTTTAAATTAATAAAAACCCTTTTATACAAACTAATTAAATTAGCTCTGCCATGCTGTTATATTTAATTTCTCTCTCAGCAGTACAAATTAAGTATTTTAGGTAATCTAGTATTTTAGCTTAAATATTTGAATCTTAATAATTATTTTTTTAAATTGATATAAATATGTGGTTTAATCGCCCGCCACAGACATATTTTCTATAAGAATAGAACCACAAGTTTTTGAACCTTTTGTATAGATATCGGATCCTACAGCGACTATTGATTTAAACATATCCTTGAGATTGCCAGCTATCGTAATTTCAGCTATGGGGTATTGAATAACCCCATTTTCAACCCAGTAACCGAAAGCTCCCCTTGAATACTGACCTGTCACATAGTTGATACCCTGTCCCATCAACTCCGTTACTAAAAGACCGGTACCCATTTTACGTAACATACCCTCAAAATCTGGGGTTTCTAATGAAGAGTGGAGCGACATATTATGCGATCCCCCCGCATTGCCCGTAGTGGTCATACCCAATTTTCTAGCCGTATAAGTAGAAAGAAGGTAGCCCTTTAAAATCCCATCTACAACAAGATCACGTTT